>CAILDT010000501.1 GCA_903833025.1 uncultured Bacteroidota bacterium
ACATTGCGAAAAAAGATTTTGCAATGATGATAATAATACCAGTAAAACTACTAAGTAGTGTTTTCTCATTTATGAAAATTATATGTTGATATTTTAAAATCATACAAAGGTCTAAAAATTATTTGATTTTGCAACCAGTTGATTGATTTAATAATTAATCTTCGTGCCTACCCTGGGTTCATTCTATTGAAAGTAGCAGTTATGACTTCTGGTGTTGCCTTTGCCATAATTTCGCTAAACCCAAAAGTCAATTCTGTTTTACCTTCTTTCATCTGTTGAAAAACGGAGTTTACAAAATCTGAAACAGGAGGTTGTCCGTCGTGTAACCCTTTACCTCCAAGGTCTGTATTTAATGCTGGCGGTATCATTTCAATAACTTCAATATTCTTCGACTTTAACGAATGCCGTAACGACAGCGTAAAGGAATGGAAAAAAGCTTTTGTAGCACAATAAACAGCAACTTTTGAAAGCTGAACAAACGCTAAACCAGATGTTACGTTAATAATAGTGTTTAACGATTTTAAATTAATAAATAACGTTGTTAAATGAATTGGAGCTAACACATTTGTATTAATTTCATTTACTGCCTTATCATAAAAATCACTGTCAGCAATGTTCATCCAATTCTGAATGCCGGCATTATTTACCAGAATATTCAAGTCAGAATGATTTTCTGAAATCCAATTATAAAGTTCAATTCTGTCAGTTTCTAATTGTAGGTCGCAAACTTTAGTAATTAGTTTAGGGAATTTGGCTTTTGCTTCATTTAAGGCATCTTCTCGTCTTCCACAAACTATTACCGTATTACCTTCTTGAATAAATCTTTCTGCAAGTCCTAAACCAATACCGCTTGCTCCGCCAGTAATTAAAATTTTGTTGTTTGTTAGTTTCATATTTTCTATTATTTGTTAGTTGTAATTGTTGATTGTTGACTTTTCCCTTTCCCTTTCTCGTGCCAGTCTTTTATTTTATTTACAAATGCAGCTACTTCTTTGGGTTGCCATTGTGGTAAGTATTGCCCATCGTTTGTGATACAATACAACGTCATTTGAAATACAGCGCGTAATGTACTGAAATAAGGTAATAATCTAAATTCTGATGAGGAGAGTTTTCGTACTGTTTCATACCCTTCAATAAAACTATGGATTATTTCCGTTGGTTTATTTTTATGGTCGTACCAAATAAATACGCCTATGTCATAAGCAAGATAACCTTTTCCCATAAAATCGAAATCGAAAATGGTTAGTTTGTTGTCTTCGGTAAAGTGGATGTTTTCTGCCTGCAAATCGCCGTGGCAAATGCCTTTTTTTAATTCCTCTTGATTTGCTTCTCTAAATGTTTTTACAAAGTCGGCTTTCAGTTCTTTTAGATAATTGTATTGTTCGGGATAGTCTTTTAATATGGGTTTAAGGGTTGTTAAAGTGGTTTTAAATTGGGAGTCGATATTGTAATCGTATTCAACGTAGTCCTTATTATACCCTATTGCAAACAAATGTATTTTGGCTGCTTCTGCACCCAAAAGAAAGGATTGTTCTATTGATAATTTCCTTACCACTTCACCTTCAGCATAGCTAAAAAGAGCAGCCCATCTTTCAGTTTCGGGTGCAGGAATATTAAAAGAAAAACTTTGTCCTTTTGTATAGATTGGGTATGAAATACTTTTTTTACCAAAGTCTTTCATCATTCGCAGCATAATAAGTTCTAAGTTTATGCTATTAAAATTTCGCCTTTTATTGTTATATACTCTAAGTATATATTTCTTCCCGGTAGGTTCAGCAATTAAATAAGTATCATTAAATCCTCTTTTAATAAAAGTGATTTTTGCTTCATCACTTACGTCATACTTTTGTTTTACTAATTTAAGCAGGTAATCGGGGGAGATGGAAGAGTAAGTAACAGGTGCTATTTCCACTGTTAATACTTATACGTTTCGTAATCGTAAATCTTGCCTTCGTAATAAAAACCGA
>CAILDT010000502.1 GCA_903833025.1 uncultured Bacteroidota bacterium
AAAGCAGAAAGCGCCACACTTTCGTGTAGCGCATCCGCAAATTTTAATCACAAACTAATTAAAAAAACTCTTACCAGATTTCTGCTCTCTCTGCTTTCGGACGATACATTTTATCCCCTTCTTTTACACCAAATGCATCATAAAATTCCTGCATATTACTTGGTGCGCCATTAGCACGGAAATTACCAGGCGAATGCGGGTTGGTCTGTACCTGGTTCCTTAACGCCTTATCTCTCATATTACTTCTCCATCCTTGTCCCCAAGCCATAAAGAAACGTTGCTCTGCTGTGAAACCATCAATCTTTTCTGGTGCAGGTTTTCCTTCCAATGATTTTTTGAAGGCATAATAAGAAATGGTCAAACCTCCTAAATCAGCAATGTTTTCACCTAAAGTAAGGTGTCCGTTTACGTGCATACTATCAATGGCTATATAATTATCAAATTGTTTCACCACCATATCTGTTTTCGCAGCAAAATTAGAACTGTCTTTTGATGTCCACCAGTTCTTCAAGTTCCCGTCAGCATCATATTTACAACCTTCGTCATCAAATCCGTGTGTTAGCTCGTGCCCAATGATAGCACCCATACAACCGTAATTTACCGCATCGTCAGCATCCGGATTAAAGAACACAGGCTGCATAATTCCTGCTGGGAAAACTATTTCATTCATCGCTGGGTTATAGTATGCATTAATTGTTGGTGGGGTCATTCCCCATTCGCCACGGTCAATTGGTTTACCTAATTTATTAATCATATAATTATATTCAAACTTATTTGCACGCAATAAGTTTTGAATGTAAGAATCGTGTTTAATATCCAATGAAGAATAATCTCTCCATTTATCAGGATAACCAAGTTTCTTCATTACTTTATCCAACTTTGTCATTGCTTGTTTCTTGGTTTCAGCACTCATCCAATCACGACTATTGATACGAACTCTGTAGGCAGCAATTAAATTTTCCACCATCTCCCCTACTCTCTTTTTGCTTGCTTCAGTAAAATACTTTTCAACAAATACTTTTCCTAATGCTTCACCTAATGCACGGTCAGTTGCTTCAAGCGAACGTTTCCAACGTGGTTTTAACGCAGGGATACCATTCAGCATTGTGCCATAAAATTGAAAATGTTCATTCACAAAATTATCACTTAATGTATGTGCCGAAGAGTTTATTAAATTCCAACGTAAATATGTTTTCCAATCATTTATTGAAACAGCTTTAGTTGCACGATTCACTTCTTTAAAAAATTCTGGCTGACCAACAATCACTTCGTTTATTCCTTTTATTCCAACTGCATCTAAATAAGTATTCCAGCTAAAATCAGGGGTTAATGAAGCAAATTCTTTTACTGTTTTTTTATTGTAATTTTTATTAGGGTCGCGCAAATCTACTTTGTTAGTTGAAGCTTTTGCAAGATTCATTTCAATATCAAAAACTGTTTTTGCTTCCTTTCCTGCAACGTCCTCTTTATCTCCTAACAACTTAAACATATTACTAATATGCTCCACATAAGCTTTTTGAATACCCACCATACGTTCATCTGTATCAAGATAATAATCTCTGTCAGGCAATCCTAATCCGCCTTGATAAAATTGGGTGATATAAGCAGTGCTAATTTTTTGGTCTTGGTCCACATAACCACCAAACAAAGCACCAACACCTATAGTATGCAAGTGTGCAATCTCTTTTATCAAATCATCGGTTGATTTAATTTTGTCAATTCCATCAAATTCATCTTTTAAAGGAGTTACTCCATCAGCATTTAATTTTACTGAATCCATTGCCAGAGAATAATAATCTCCAATCTTTTGTTCGTTGCTTCCAGCAGTTGCACTTTTGTTAGCAGCTGCGGCATCCAAAATCATTCTTAATTTTTCCTTGTTTTGTTTATCTAGTTCGTTAAAACTTCCCCAGCGACTTTCCGTTGCAGGGATAGGATTATTTTTTAGCCATTTACCATTTACGAATTGATAAAAGTCGTCCTGTGGACGAACTGTGCTGTCGATGTTTGCCAAACTGATACCGGAATTACTTTTCCCAACACCCTCTTTAGTACCACCGCCACACGAAGCAAGTGCAATCATAGTTGCCAATGCTGTTACATTTAATAGATTTTTTTTCATTTTATTTTTATTGATTTGGGTGCGAATTTAACTTAAATATTTATATCAATTAAGGAATTTGTTAAATGGTTGTTTTTGGTGATGAAAGGCAAATATTAGAAATCACTTCCTCTTTATTACTTTCATTTTATTAATCTTACTTTTGTAGCCATTAATATTAGTGTATGATTGATTTCAAAAGGATATTGTTTTTTTTATTGTTTTGTTTGCCGTTTGCTTTGTTTTCGGGGAATAAGGATTCCATTCAACTATTTAAAGACAATGGTATCACAAAGTATTGTTCGGCAGAAGGGTTCGAATGCGGTGCAGATTCATTGATGGATGTTGATAATTCGCTTACTGGATTTCAAAATTATTTTGAGAGAAATAATCTTGGAAATATAGGTTTGCCGATAAATGATTTTACTTATTCGTCTTTCGAGAATAGCGAAGTTGGTTTTAATTACTGGAAAAATAATTATAAAAGTTATTTTTTTCTCCCCAAGAATATGAAGTTTTATAATACTAGAAGCCCATTTACCGATTTATTTTACGTTGCCGGAAGCAAAAAGGAGGGTGTTTTTAAAATGACATTTTCCTATAACATAAAAAAGAATTGGAACGTAACCGTTAATTTCAGCAGAGTAAGAAGTGAAGGGTTTTATAAACGAGAAAAAACATTAGATAATTTTATTGGATTAAGCAGTAATTACAAATCGTTGAATAATAGGTATTGGTTATTAGTGAGTGCTGGATTTAATAGTATGAAGAATGAAGAGAACGGCGGAGTTGCAAACGACAGTGATTTTGTACAAGCCGGAGCAACCGACAGGCAGTTGATTACAATGAATTTGCAAAGTGCTAAACGAAGTGTAGTAAGCACAAGTGCAAGTGTTCAGCAATTTTTAAATTTTGGAAGAAAAAGCACAGACACGACTACTTCGGGACGTATTATTCCTGGAAGCAGATTAATTCTTACTTCTACGTATGATAATTATGCGCTGAAATATGAGGATGATTATCCTGCAACTGGTTTTTATAAAAATATTTATTACGATTCAACTAAAACATTCGATACCACTTTTACTTATAAGTTAGCAAATGAGTTGGACTGGAAGCGCGTGGATAATGGTAAACACAGAGGGGTGCTGGATATGTTTGGTATAAGCGTGGGAGTGAAAGATGAAATGGTAAGAGTGAAACAACATCAGATTATTGATACTTCTTTTAATAATGTTATGGTGAGTGGC
>CAILDT010000503.1 GCA_903833025.1 uncultured Bacteroidota bacterium
AAATTCGGAAACTTTTGCAACTATTAGTAAAGATGGGAATACATTATTTTTTGTAAGTGATAGAAAAGAAAGTGCAATGGGAGGTACTGATATTTGGTCTGCAATGAAACAGCCTGATGGCACTTGGAGTGTTCCACAAAACTTAGGACCCATTATAAATACACCGTATGATGAGGAGTCGCCATATTTAACGCCTGACGGAAAAACGCTTTTCTTTAGCTCCAAAGGGCACGAAACAATGGGTGGTTTTGATGTTTTTAAATCCACTAAAAACAGTTTAGGAAATTGGACCACCCCTGTAAATGTTAAACCACCTATTAATACTACTGATGATGACTTATATTATTCACAATCATCAGACGGAAAACATATTTATTTTTCGTCTGCTAGACCAGGAGGAAAAGGAGATAGAGATTTGTATATGATTAATCTTGAAAAACCAGATGAAAAAGTTACACTTATTGAAGGCGTTATTACTTTTGATGGAACGTTGACAATACCTGATAATGTTCATATTACAGCTACAGACGGTAAAACAAAAACGATTGACCAAGATGTAACCCCGAATAAAACCACTGGTAAATATGTATTAATGGTGCATCCGGGTAAAGATGGAAAAAGTTATGATTTGAAATATGAGGCTACTGGATTTCAACCCTACAATCAAACAGTTTTTTTGCCTTCAAATTCCACATATAATGAAATAGAAAAAGAATTGGTTCTTAAAACTGTTAATTTGGAAAGTAAAATAGGTGGTAACATTAACATAACGGGAACCATAAAAAACATTAGTGGTAAACCAATTCAGGGTTCACAGATTGCTGTGAAAAATAATATTACAGGTATACTTGTTAGTATTAATTACGCATCTGCCGATTCTGGCACTTATTATTTTATTTTGAAAAGTGGTGAGAATTATAACCTGACTTATGAAGCAGACGGGTATCTTTTTAAATCGGAGAACATTAATGTACCTAAACAAAATAATTATTCGGTGATAACAAAAAATATAGTTTTGGATAAATTAGAAACTGGAGCGAAAATAATTTTGAATAATATCTTTTTTGATTCTAATAAATCTGCGCTGAGAACGGAATCAAATAGTGAAATAGAAAAAGTATTTACCTTGATGCAAAAAAATCCTACTCTATCTATTGAGGTAGATGGGCATACTGATAATAAAGGAAACCCAGCAGCTAATCTTGCATTATCACAGGCACGGTCTCAAGCTGTTGTGGATGCGTTAGTAAAAAAAGGTATTGAAGCAAAACATTTAAAAGCAAAAGGGTTTGGTTCTACAATGCCGATAGCTCCTAATGCTTTACCTGATGGGAAACCAAACGAAGAAGGAATGCAACTGAATAGAAGGGTGGAACTTAAAATCCTTCAGTCGCAGTAAAATAATTTAACATTTTTTAAATACTTGTCTTTTATTTATTATTTTTACGCTCTTTAATGCTAAAGTTTTAACCCGCAGCTAATAACTGCTACTCTAAAAAAATATAGAAATATCAATTAAATCAAATTACTATGAGAAAAATTTTACTGATTATTTATTCGATTGTTTTCGTTAGTTATTCCTTAAATGCACAGGATAAAAAGGACTATAACGAAAGTTTTACTCAAGGTAATTTCCTCTTTATTGAGGGGTTATGGAACCCAGCCTTAAAATCGTATTTGGAAGCTTATAAGTTTGATTCTGCCAATTCAAACATTAATTACAAGATTGGAGTTTGTTACCTTAAAACAGAAAGCTCGAAATTGTTGTCTTTAAAATATCTTGAAAAAGGAGTAAAAAACACTACCAAAATGTATAATGAAGATGAGAAGGACGAAAAAATAGCTCCAATTAATGCCTATTATTTTTATGGACAAGCATTACATCTGAATTATAGATTTGATGAAGCGATTGCAAACTATGAAAAATTCAAATCGTATTTAACTCCCGGAAAACACGCAGAACTTATTAAAGAATGTAACAGAGCTATTGAAGTTAGTCAGAATGCTAAAACGTTGTATGGTGCTCCTGTTAAGTTCATAATTACGAATATGGGGGATAGCATTAATTCTGCATACCCTGATTATAGCGCGGTGCTTTCGGCTGATGAAAACACAATAATTTTCACTTCTCGTAGGTTAGGTAGCACTGGAGGTGATGTGGATGATGACGGTACTTATTACGAAGATATTTATATTTCGCATAAAAAAAAGGATGGCACTTGGACTTCCGCAAAATCAATTAGCCCCAATATTAATACGAGCGAACACGAAGCTTCTTGCGGTTTAATTGCAGATGGTCAAACATTGATGATTTACAAAGGAGATAACGGTGGTGATATTTACACAAGTAAATTAGATGGTGACAACTGGACTTTTCCTGAGCCATTGAGCCCAGAAGTAAATACACCTAATTGGGAAACAAGCGCGTGTTTAACTCCTGACGGAAATACACTGTACTTTGTTAGTAACCGTCCTGGATATATAGGGTCAAAACAAAATCGTGATATTTGGACGTGCGTAAAATTGCCTAACGGCAAATGGAGTAAGGCGGTAAACGTGGGCGCACCTATCAATACTGAATACGACGAGGAATCACCGTTTATTAACCCTGCCGATAATACGCTATATTTTAGCTCGAAAGGGCATTTTAATATGGGCGGGTTTGATATTTTCTTTTCTGAAAAAACAGATAAAGGATGGAGTGAGCCACAAAACATTGGATACCCAATTAATACTACTGATGATGATGTGTTTTATACTACTTCGCCTGATGGCAAAAGAGGTTATTACACGTCTTGCCTGCAAACAGGGGGCTTTGGAGAAAAAGATATTTTTACTGTTTCTACACCTGACCGCAAGGAGCAGCAACTTGTGCTAATAAAAGGATTGATTATTCCTGCCGCGGGCGACCCAATGCCATCGGATATTGAAATTATTGCCACCAATAATGAGTCGGGATTAGTTGGTAGGTATTTGCCTTTGATGAGAGATGGTAGTTTTGTGATTATTATTCCTACAAATACTAAATACAGTATTTCTTATCAGCAAAATGGGGAGGAATTTAAATCGGAAGATGTGGGACCGTTTGAACCTGTTTATCAAGAGATACACCGCGAAATACATTTGAAAGCACAAGTAAAAGGGCAACCCGTTGTAGCTGCTGTGGAAGACCCCAAAACATTGCCTGAAGGGTTTCACCCAACTGCTGATGACCACGTACCGCCTTCGCATACTATTGCTGCGGTGTATAAGGGTAAAAACCCTATTTCGGCTGATGGTGGTTTGTTTGATAAAGATTGTAACCCAATTAAGGGAGCCAAAATTAATTTGATGAATTCGAAAGGAGAAGTGGTGAAAACTACTACTACAAATAGTGATGGTGGTTTTATTTTCACAAAGTTAGACCCTAATGATGATTACACCCTTGCGGCAGAAGACCCCGGTTTGGTATTCTGCAAAAAAGCGAAAATACAATTTAAGGATAAAAACAATAAAATTATTGCTACCAAAAACCTTGGCAATGCTAAAAAGCCGGCGAATCCTGCCGTAACTGGCAACAATGTTAACCACGAACAGTTGGCTAAAGTGGATGCGTTAAATTTTGAGATGTATTATAAGTATAATGTTACGGAGGTAGATGTTAACGATGTGCCATTTAAAACTTACATTGATAATTTGGTTGCGTTAATGAAAACCAATGGTAGTATAAATATTAATTTGCGAACTTCTGCGTCGCAGGTACCTACTCGTAAGTTCCCGTCTAACAAAGCACTTTCTGAAGCGAGGGCTGTTAAGGTGAAAGAGCAATTGATGACTGGACTAAAAGACAAAGGGGTGGATATGAGTAAAGTGAAGTTTGTGAAAATAAGTTCTTCGTTGGGTGGACCGGTTTACAAAACTGATTATTTGACAAACAAACCTGAATACGAACAATTCCAATTTTCTAAAGTAAGTGCTTATTAGTAATTGATTTCTTGGAAATAGAAAACTCCTTACATTTATTTGTAAGGAGTTTTTTTTTGAATTTTTGC
>CAILDT010000504.1 GCA_903833025.1 uncultured Bacteroidota bacterium
CCTTATTGCAGTAATGCTGCTAACCCGAAGCCGACTGATAGTGGAGGAGGGATAGCAGGAACAGTTACTTCCACTGCAGGATTAAATTTTGTTTCATCATCAACCGGAGAAATAGATTTAACAACCTCTTTAGCTGGAACATATACTGTAACCAATACAGTACTTGCAGGAGCTTGTCCGAATGTAGTTGCTACTGCAACGGTTACCATCACTGCGTTACCAGTTGCAACATTCAGTTATGCAGGAAGCCCGTATTGTCAAAGTGGAAGTAATCCGGTGCCAACATTAAGTGGTGTTGCAGGAACGTTTACTTCAACAATAGGATTAAATTTTATTTCTTCATCCACCGGAGTTGTAGATTTAACAACAAGTTTGGGAGGAACTTATACGGTAACAAATACGGTTGCGGCTGTTGGTGGTTGCCCGCAGGTGTTGGCAACAGCAACAATAACAATCATTGCGACGCCGGTGGCAACGTTTAGTTATGCATTGAATCCTTATTGCAGTAATGCGGCTAACCCAATGCCGACCTTTAGTGGAGGCGGAATTGCGGGAACATTCACCTCTACCGCAGGTGTAAATTTTGTTTTGTCAACAACAGGAGAAATAGATTTAACAACCTCTTTAGCCGGAACTTATACCATAACCAACACGGTTCCTGTGGGCGGTTGCCCTTCTGTTATTGCGACTGCAACGGTAACAATAACTGCGTTACCAGTTGCAACGTTTAATTATTCAGCAAGTCCTTATTGCCAATCGGCGGGAGTAGCTTCGCCAGTATATAGTGGTGGAGGAGTGGCAGGCGTGTTCACTTCATCTCCGGCAGGATTAACAATTAATTCCGCCACAGGCGATGTTACTCCATCAACAAGTACTGGCGGAATAATATACACCGTAACCAATACCATTGCTGCAGCTGGCGGTTGTGCTGCTGTAATAGCTACTGATACCATCAGTGTAATTACCACGCCAGTTGCGACATTCAGCTATACAGGAACTCCTTATTGTCAGTCAGGAGCTAATCCATCTCCAACATTTAGCGGAGGTGGAATAGCTGGAACGTTTACATCAACAGTAGGTTTGGTGATTGATTCAGTTACAGGAATTGTTGATTTAGCTGCTAGTACTGCCGGAACTTATACTGTTACCAATACGCTTTCAGCTTTGCTTTGCCCTTCTGTGCCTGTAACTGCAACCATTACAATAACTGCTGTACCTGTTGCTACGTTCAGTTATACTGGAACTCCTTATTGCCAATGCGGTGCTAATCCATTGCCAACATTTAGCGGAGGAGGTGTTGCAGGTGTTTTTACAGCTACAGCCGGATTAGCATTTGTGAGTAACACAACAGGGCTTGTTGACTTATGTACAAGCGGTGTTGGCAGTTATACTGTTACCAATACCATTGCTGCTGCCGGTGGTTGCGCTGCTGTTACAGCAACTTCGCCAATAACGATTAATAGTATTCCTGTCGGTACGTTTAGCTATACAGGGATTACTTATTGTGCAGGTGGAAGCAATCCTTCGCCGACATTGAGTGGAGGTGGAGTGATGGGGATATTCACCTCTACAGCAGGTTTGGTTATTGATTCTGTAACCGGGATTATTGATATTGCAGCAAGCACAATAGGAACATACATAGTAACAAACACACCTGCACCTAACGGACCGTGTGCATCGGTGCCGGATACGGCGATAGTAAATATTATTGCTGCGCCTGTAGCGACGTTTAATTATACAGGTAGTCCGTTTTGCCAGAATGCTGCAAACCCTACTGTTACCTTTACTGGAGGCGGAACTGGTGGAACGTTTACATCTACTGGAGGATTAATAATAGATGCTGTAACGGGCACGGTAACACTTGTTGGCAGTACTCCCGGGTTTTATACGATTACAAATACAATAGCTGCTGTTGGTGGCTGTGCGGGTGTTTCGGCGACAGATACGATGACGATACTTGCAACACCGGTAGCTACTTTTAGTTATTCGCCGAATACTTTTTGTGTGGGCAGTGCTAATGCTTCGCCTGTGTTTAGTGGGGGAGGAGTGGCAGGCGCATTTACATCAACGGCAGGTTTAGTGATTAATGCTGTTACAGGAGTTATAGATTTAACGTTGAGCACACCGGGCACATATACAATAACAAATACTGTTTCGGGCGGAATATGCCCTGCGGTAACAGCTACTGCTACGGTTACTATTACTGCTTTGCCGATTGCTAATGCTGGTGCTGCTCAAAATTTTATTTGCGGAACGCCAACGATAACGCTTGATGGCAGTGCTTCGAGCATTGGGTTGAATATTGTTTATTTGTGGACTACAGCTAACGGGCATATTGTTTCGGGGGCTACTGGTACTGCGCCTGTTGTGGATTCGGCGGGTACTTACACGATTACTGTTACTGATACGGTGTCGCATTGTTCGGCATCAGCAAATGTGATTGTAACAGGAACGCCTGGTCCGACGGCTGTGTTTACGGCTAATCCTACGAGTGGTAATCCGCCGTTGACGGTTACGTTTACTAATTTGAGTACGGGTGGTACTTCGTATTTGTGGAGTTTTGGGACGGGTGATACTTCTTCTTTCTTCAGTCCTACGTATGTTTATGTTAGTTCTAATACGTATACGGTTACGCTTGTGGTGAGTGATTTATCTGGTTGTAGCGATACTGCTACGGCTACGGTTATTGTGAGTGATGCGTATTCGTTGGTGGTTTCGAATGTGTTTACGCCGAATGGTGATGGGGTGAATGATTTGTTTGTAATAAATTCTACTGGTGTGCAGCTTATTGAGGGTGATATTTATGATAGGTGGGGTGTGAAGTTGTTTACTTGGCACGCTGATAAGGAGGGCTGGGATGGGCGCACTATTAGTGGGCAGCAGGCGTTGGCGGGTACTTATTTTTATGTTTTGAAAACGGTGGATACGGTGGGGGTTGAGCACGAGGATAAGGGTTTCTTTATGCTGGTGCGATAAAAAAGTTGTAATTTTGTAAAAATTAAAAAACCAATAAAAATGTCGAAAGCAATAAATTTTAATGAGCTCTTATCTCAGGTGGAGCAAATGGATAGCAGTGCTAAACTTAGTTTGCTGGAACATATTAAATCGCTTTTGAAAAAGGAGCCGAAGAAGAAAAATAAAATTTCTATTACTCAACTTAACGGATTAGGAAAAGAAATATGGAAGGGTGTGGATATTGAAAAGTATGTTGAAAATGAAAGGCAATGGTAATTGATGCTTTCAAATCGAAAGTTGTTTTTTTAGATACGGCACCGCTCATTTATTTTATTGAAGGAAATTCGGAATACAAAACGGTTTTAAAAAAGTTGTTTCAGGCAAATGCTAAAAGGCGATTTTTTATTTATTACTTCTACTATTACATTATTAGAGGTGTTGGTGCATCCGATTAAATTGGGAAGGAAGGATTTGGTGGAGCAGTATCAGAAAATTTTAACACAAAGTTCTACTCTTGAAATTGTGGATGTTACTAAATCTATTTCAGTTAAAGCGGCTGAGTTAAGAGGTAAGTATAATTTAAAAACGCCTGATTCTATTCAATTGGCAACAGCTTTGGAATATCCTGCTCATTTTTTTATTACGAATGATAATGATTTGCCGGTATTGAAAAATTTGAAATTAATTTCGCTTAAGGATTTAAAATAATATTTTGTTTCTTAAAATGCGATAATCTTAAAAATTGGCGAGGGGCGAAAAAAACGTGCTTACGACACACCGACTGCCGGAGGCGCACGTAGTACTTCACTTGTTAGTGTCATTTCGCGAAGCGGGAAAAATTTTAAGTAACTAAAAAATGAAATCTGTAAAAATTATTTTGCAACATTAACTTATCCATTTCCACCTTTGTCCTATTACAAAATTTGTATCTCTGATTTTCCACCTCCATCCAGCGCCAGCCATTAAAGGTCCACAGTAATAACTGTATTTTTCTTTTACCACTCGTTTTGCAAACATTCCAGTTCTTTCATTAACAATCAATAGTTTCTTTGTTTTTAAAAGCTTGTATACAATATAATTGGTGGATTTATGGAAAAGCCAGAAAATAGAAAAATCAGGTTTAATCAAATCTGTGTCAGTATACTTTTCAATATTATTAATATCCTTACCATTTTGGATTGTAATTGAATAATTGTTTACGGGAGTAATTGAGTCATATTTACAATAGACTTTTATAAACAATGTGTCTTTGCAGCCGATATATTTATTCAATATATTAAATTCTTTACTCATCAAATCCAAATATTCGGAACTCTCCATAAAAAAGGAATAATCATCGTTGTAAGTTAATTTTACAACATTTTTAAATGTGATTTTTTGTTTTAATCGGTAAAGTTTAATAGTAGTACTATCATAATCGCAGGCAAAAGAAATGCTTTGAAAAATAAAAGCTATTAATATGATGAATATGCTTTTCA
>CAILDT010000505.1 GCA_903833025.1 uncultured Bacteroidota bacterium
CCGAACAATTAAATGAATTAATAGAAAACCAAGCAAAGATGATTGATGGTAAATCGCCGGAGAGATTGTTGAAGGTGTTTAAGGAGTTGGTGTAGATGGAAAATAAAATGAATTTACATTTCAGATTTGCAAATGAAAACGATAGTAAATTATATTTCGATTGGGCAAATGATGAATTGGTTAGAGAAAATTCGTTTAATAAAGAACCAATACTTCACGAGAATCACGTTAAATGGTTGCAATCAAAATTACAATCGAAGGATTGTTTTTTTTATTTGTTTTTGAATGATGAAAATAAACCAGTTGGGCAAGTGAGAATTGATAAAGGTGGTGATGAAATAATTATTGGTATTTCTATAGATAAAAATTTTAGAGGTCAATCCTTGGGAGGTATTCTTCTTGAAATGGCTTCTGATGATTATCTTTCTAAACACCCAACGGCAACTATTTTAGCATATATTAAAAAGGAAAATACAGCATCTTTAAATATATTTATGAAAGCGGGATTCACCAATAAAGAAACTGTTATCGCCTATAATTCTGAAAGTTACAAATTGTATAAAACACTAAAATAACAAATGAACGACATTAAAATAGGCAACTTTACAATTGGCGTAAACCACAAACCATTTATTATTGCAGAAATGAGTGGCAATCATAATCAATCGTTACAACGTGCGCTCGAATTAGTGGATGCGGCAGCAGCAGCAGGTGCTCACGCTTTGAAATTGCAAACCTATACCGCCGACACTATTACAATGAAAGGTGCTTATACTATTGAAGATAAAAACTCATTGTGGAATGGGAAAGAGCTTCACGATTTATACAAAACAGCACATACACCGTGGGAATGGCATCAGGCAATTTTTGATAGAGCAAAGGAAAAAGGTATGGAAGCATTTAGTTCGCCGTTTGATGAAACAGCAGTCGATTTTTTGGAATCATTGAATGTACCAGCATATAAAATTGCTTCGTTCGAGAACACCCACCACCCGCTATTACGTAAAGTAGCCGCTACTGGCAAACCTGTTATTGTTTCCACTGGAGTTAGTACCTTGCAGGATATTATTGAAAGTGTGGAAGTACTGCGCAAAGCAGGTTGCACCAATATTATTCTTTTAAAATGCACCAGTACTTACCCTGCAACTCCCGAAAACACTAACCTTATTACGATACCCGATATGCAGGATAAACATAAGTGCATTATCGGACTATCCGACCATACAATGGGTACTGGTGTTTCGGTAGCTGCTGTGGCTTTAGGTGCAAGAGTTATTGAAAAACATTTTACATTGCGCCGAGATGATGGTGGCGTGGACAGTAGTTTTTCGTTAGAGCCAGAAGAATTAAAAGCTTTGGTTGTGGAAACTGAGCGTGCCTTTTTAGCGTTAGGTAATGTGTTTTATGGAATACAACCTGCTGAAGAAAAATCTGTTTTTTTCAAACGCTCCATTTATGTTTCAAAGGATATTAATAAGGGAGAAACACTAACTAAAGATAATTTAAGAATTATCCGTCCTGCAAACGGACTGGCACCAAAGTATTGGGATGATGTGTTAGGCAAAGTAGCGAAAGAGAATTTGAAGGCAGGTAGTCCTTTGAAAATGGAAGATTTGGGATAAGCGTTGTCATGAAGAACGAACAACGTCATGCTGAACGAGGTAGGTCATGCTGAATTTATTTCAGCATCCCAACATTAAAGAGTACCAAACAAAATTGAGATGCTGAATTTATCCTGAAAAAAGTTCAGGAACCATCAGCATGACTAAAAATGTTAAAAGCAGGATACGTATATATTCTATCAAATAAAAACAGGACTACATTCTACATTGGAGTTACTAATAATCTCCAAAGAAGAGTTTTGGAGCACAGAAACGGGACAGGAAGTAAATTCACAAGTAAATACAATTTAGTCGATTTAGTTTATTATGAACGCATATTTGACATCGAGAAAGCAATTGCAAGAGAAAAACAATTAAAAAACTGGCATCGTCAATGGAAAATAAACTTAATAAAATCTATTAATCCTGATATGAAAGATTTATTTGAAACAGGCATTGATGATGAGATGCTGAAACAAGTTCAGCATGACCAAGCCGATGAAACGTGAACGTCATTCTGAACAGTTCCTGAACTTGATTCAGGATAATTCAGAATCCAAAAATAAAGTACATATGAATAAAGATATGCAGAAACTAGATGAGATGCTGAAACAAGTTCAGCATGACGAAGTATGGGCATTATAGAAAAACAAGTTACCCGAAACGTTATCTACTCTTATCTTGGGGCGGGGCTCGGCTTTATTACAGTGCTGTGGACTGCTCACTTATTTACTACTGCTGAAACTGGAGTAACTGCTTTATTAGTTACCTATACTGGGCTGTTTGCTCAATTTGCTAATCTCGGTTTTACATCCGTTACTATTCGCCTATTTCCTTATTTCCGCAACAAAGACAAAGGGCATCACGGTTTTTTATTTTATGCCATTATCGTTTCCTTAATAGGTATTTTTCTTTGCTGGCTCGTTTTTCTTTTTCTGAAACCAAATATTATAGAAAGTAATAAAGAGAAATCAGAATTGTTTGTTACTTACCTTTATTATTTAATGCCACTTATTTTTTTTACGGTGTTCTTTAATATTTTCGATAGCTATTTACGTGCAACGTATAGTTCGGTAATAGGTGCGTTTACAAAAGAATTTCTTCAAAAAATATTAATCATTTTTATGATGGTACTTTATTTTTTAAAGTTGATTGACTTCTCTATGTTCTTGTTAGGATATGTTGCTTCCACTTGTTTGCCAACACTTATGTTATTGTATTTTATATTCCGACAAAAAGAATGGCATATAAAACCCGTACGCGGTTTTGTGAGTAAAGAGTTACGAAAAGAGATGGTGAAGCTCAGTATGTATTCGATACTGGCTGGGGGTGCAGGTGCTATTATTTTAAATATAGATGCGATAATGGTAAACAAGTTTTTGGGCGAAGCCGAAACAGGAATTTATCGTATTACCGGCTATTTTGCTATTGCGATGGTAATACCTTCACGGTCCTTATACCGTATATCCTCCAGCATTGTTGCCGAGAAATTTAAGACCAACGAAATAAAAGAAATACATAAAATGTATGCACAAAGTTGTAATACATTATTGGCTGTGGGCGCATTATTATTTATTGGAATAATTGCAAACATTGATAACATAATGCACCTGATACCCGGCACGTTTGCTTCGGGCAAGTATGTAATATTAATTTTAAGTGCAGGGTTTTTAGTGGAAATGGGAACAGGAATAAATCAGGTAATACTAGCCAATTCGCCTTATTACCGATACGATGCGTACTTTGTTGTTGCCATTGTATGTGCTACTGTGGCTGCCAACTATATTTTAATACCAATGTATGGTATAACAGGTTCTGCTATCGCAACCACGTTAACATTAATAACAGGTAATGCAATGCGATTTGGTTTTCTATTCATCAAATATAAAATGCAACCTTATAACATTAACACATTCAAACTTATTTTGATTGCTGCAATTGCAATCCTACCAAGTTTTTTTATTCCTTTTATGTTTAATCTTTATGTAGATATTGCAATAAGAAGTAGTATTGTTGGAGGTATCTATCTTCTACTTATTCTAAAAACAGAGGCAACGCCCGAACTGAATAAAAAGATAAGGAAGAATTTGAAAAGGTTTAGTAAGTAAAACGAATTTCTGAAACTACCTCTCTACCACTAGCCTTTTCACTTCTGTGCTTTCTTTATCGCTAAACTTGAAAATGTAAACACCATTATCAAGAAAATTAAAATCTAAAACACTGCTCATTTTATTTAATTCTGTTTTATAAACTAATTTACCTATTTCATCAAATACCTCTAAGGAAAGTGTTTTATTCAACTTTGATAAATTAATATTTATGTTTCCAGCTGATGGATTAGGGAAAATATCAATGTTATTATTGTTTACTAATTCATTTACCCCTTCGCCCGAACAAGGATTAATTGTTATAATTGGAAATATATCTCTATTAAAAAAAGCTGGTTTCGAAAATCTTGAATTTCCGTTTTGAGCAATACCCAAATCCAATGCTGCCGCACTAACGTTGCACAGAATACCTGCTAAATTAGGGCTGTTGATACAACCAATTAATCTATCATCGTTGGTAGTAGTATTGTAGTATATAAAATAAATTTTACCATCTGGTCCGGTTTGCATTCCTGTTACGACCTTATAAATATCTGTTGATGGATTATTAAAAACTACCGTTAAAGGCGAAGAGGGGAAATTCAAATCGTATTGATAAATCCGTCCCGCACTTGCAGGCGAGTACATTCTGTATTTCGATAAATACAGTTTTGTTCCATCAGGCGAAAATTCTAAATCGTGCCAACCATTGTATAAATTTAAACAACTACCTACGGGAGTACCTGTAATAATAGTTGCGTTAGATAGTGTTCCTGATGAAGAATTAAAATCCATTATTATTGCTGGGTCATTTTCAATTACACTTGTGTAAGCAACTTTACCTGCAAGTTTAGAATACTTTATTGACATAGAACTATTAAAAACAGTACCCGTATTAAATGTGCTTGAAAAAGTTATTCCAGTTCTTGTAATTGAATATACATTAATATTGGCACTATTATTTACAGGAACAATAAGCCAATAATTACCGCCTCCGAAATGAGGAGCAATGGCATAGCTTTCGGTAGAAGAATCCATCACCAACGTATTTAAACTTGCAATTTCTACATCTCCCTTTGGCTGACCAATTGAACCGTTTCCGGGCAATGAAGTATTTACAATACTATAATATATACTTCCTTGATTGGGAGAATCAGCATTATTTGAAAATACATAAAAGCTATCACAACTATTTGGCACTTGCACTATCATTCCTTTTTCAGCACACGAAACACCGCCGTTTAATGCACCGCCATTGGGCATTTGAAAGTTTCCTGCATCATAAACAAATTGCCCATCGGTGTAAATTTTTATTGCTCCTGATGCTGGGTCAGCCGCCACACCGCACCCGTGAAGCGATGTTAATGGAGTGTGTGCAGTAATTACTGTTGGCACATTTGTATTAAAATCAAATTGAATGCCTTTATTGGTTGGGCTAAAATACCAAGTATTGTTTTGCAATTGAGCAAACGAAAATTGAGTTATTAAACTCAATGCAATAATTATTTTATTTTTCATAGAAATTTATTGTGACACAAAAGTAAAGAATTAAATTCTATCTCCGCACTCGGCACGTATTCAAACAAAATCCTACTCTCTCCCTCCTACTCCAATACTTTATTATTGCTACCGCACAATATATTCAACAATTATCCGTTTATAAATAATAACAGAGTTTTTAAGCATTATTAAAATTTACAAACTATGATAAAAGCAATAATTATTGATGATGAAATTTCGGCTTGTGAATTTTTAAAACAATTGATAAGAGAAAAATATTATGATGTTGAAATTGCTGGTATTGCGCACACAGCCAAAGATGGTGTTATGCTTATTACTGATAAAAAACCTGATTTGATTTTTATTGATGTGCTACTATTAAAGGACAATGAGTTGCTATTCTTTGATATTGCTAAAATCCCGCTTTTCGATATTATCATCACTACTTCTATTTCAGAGTTTGCCTTTTTATCGCATAAGGTTTCGGCGTTGCACTATATTTTAAAACCTTTGAAACAAAGTGATGTGGAGATAGCACTTAACAGATGTAGAGTAAAACAAGAAAACAATTTATTAAAAGAAAAAATAACTGAGCTGCAAAAAAACTATGATAGAATTTCTAATCATTCTATAAAAGTTTCGTTATTTATTAAGGGCAGTTATACTGTGTTGGAAAGTGAAAACATTTCGCATTGTATTGCTGATAACACATATACAAATGTATATTTTATAAATGTAGTAAAACCCGTACTGATAAATTATTCGTTAGGAGTTTTTGAAGCAACATTGCCAACCGAAGATTTTATTCGTATTCATCGTAGCTATTTTATAAACAAAAAACACATAACAGGTTATTGTTCGCAAGCAAAAATAGTAACCTTAAACAAAACCATACTACTCAACATTGCTGAAAGTCATAAACAAGAATTTCTCGCGCTTTATAAAAAGTAAATATTAAAGTTGTCAAAAGTCAAGTACTCATTTTCATTCCAACCTCACCCCCAACCCCTCCCCTTGAAAAAAGGCGAGGGGTGCCAAGGTGTAACGTAATTTGTATGCAGCACTTCAGGTAACACCCCCTCTACTTCCTTTAAGGAGAGGGGATTAAGGGGTGAGGTGCTTGTTTATTACGTCCTTAAAAATTTATAAGCATCACTCAATCTCATTATAATATCTGATGCAATCATCGTCTCTTCTGTTTTTTTATTAGCAGCAAAATCTCCTGCCAATCCGTGAAGATAAACTCCCAAAACACAAGCTTCTTTGGATAAATAACCTTGCGCTAATAAAGAAGTAATAATTCCAGTAAGCACATCACCGCTTCCTCCCGTTGCCATTCCAGGATTGCCAGTTGAATTAAAACACACTTCTCCATTAGGAGTGGAAATAGAAGTGTGTATCCCCTTTAAAACTACAAACACATTATACTTAATCGAAAATTCAATTTGTTGTTTCAGTCTTTCTTCTGAATTAGAAACTTTACCAACCAACCTTTCAAACTCTTTTATATGTGGTGTAAATATGCTATTGGCAGGCACAAACGAAAGCCACGTTTTATTTTCTGCAAGTATATTTATTGCGTCTGCATCAAATACAATCGGCACCGAACTGTTTTGTATCAATAGTTTCAACACATTCTGCGTTTGTTTTTCCAGCCCTATTCCAGGTCCAACTCCTATTGCATTATATTTTTCTACCTTTATATTATCAGCAATAAAATTCTCTTCACTATCCACATCAGCCATCGCTTCCGGTATAGCCGTTTGAATAATATCATATCCGCAATTAGGAATATGAACAGTTAAAAGTCCTGCCCCATTACGTACACAAGCTTTCGAAGAAAGCACTGCCGCTCCCATCTTTCCTTTACTTCCAGCAACTATCAATGCGTGCCCAAAATTTCCTTTATGCGCATTTCGGCTTCTCGTCTTTAATAATGATTTTACATCTTCCTTAGTAATAAAGTTATATGGTGTAGCAGTTTTATGTATATAATCTTCGCTCAACCCAATTTCAACCAAACTAAATTCGCCTAAATACTCTTCATTCTCCGCAAACATAAAACTCAGTTTAGGCAACTGAAAAGTAAGCGTATGAGTAGCTTTTACAATCACATCATTTTTTTTATTTGATTCATCGCAATACAAACCTGTAGGAATATCAATAGAAACAATAGGTACTTGTTGCCTATTAATAAAATTAATACAATCAGCAATCAACCCTTCTGCTGGTCTGTTTAGTCCGCTACCAAGTATTGCATCAATTATTAAAGTGTTTTCTTTATCTATAGACAAAGACTTCAAATCGTCAATCGATTTTATTTCATTCCATTTTACTTTTTCTTTTATTAAACTATAATTTATAGAAAAGTCTTTACTCCGTTTATCAGAATAATTAACAATTATAGCTTTAACATTCACCTCCGATTCACTTAAAATTCTTGCAATAGCCAATCCATCTCCACCATTATTACCAAGTCCACAAAAAATAATAACCTCTTTATCATTATCCAACCATTCACCCATCATCTTACTAATACATCCTCCCGCCGCCCGCTCCATCAATTCAATTGAACTTATCCCTTCTTTCTCCATCGTGTATTTATCCGCCTCACGAATTTGCTCTGCTGTAAATATTTTCATCTTATGTAAATAATTTTATACTATAATTAATAACCATCAGCCCAGCAACCACAATAAAATTATACATCAGGTAGGTACCTCCTTTTTTAAACTTAAAAATCAAA
>CAILDT010000506.1 GCA_903833025.1 uncultured Bacteroidota bacterium
CAATCCGTTCTACATCCAAACCAACCCGTTCTACATCCAAACCAATCCGTTCTACATCCAAACCAACCCGTTCTACATCCAAACCAACCCGTTCTACATCCAAACCAATCCGTTCTACATCCAAACCAATCCGTTCTACATCCAAACCAACCCGTTCTACATCCAAACCAATCCGTTCTACATCCAAACCGATTTTTTCCACCTTTTCAGTATGTGCTTACCTTAATAAAGTGACCAAAATTGGCTGATTTTAAATTGCTGTTTCCAATAAATGAATAACAATCGATTTAAAACCTCAAAAAAAATATACATTGTCTTATACTTTTTTATAAACAAACGTAGGAAGTTTTACGACTAAAGGTTGGGATATTTGAAATATTATTATACTTTAGCACTCTCAATTTTAAAAATGAAATAGACAAACCCAAACAATTATTTACAAAAACAAAAAACAATGAAAAAATTACACAACTCTACGTTTTCTTTTAAAGGTTTATCAGGAACGAAAAAATTATTAACCGCTATTCTTTTACTATTAAGTTATGGCTCATTTGCGCAATATTGCACTCCTGGTACTTGGGGAGGAAATTCTTGCAGTGCTGCGGGTAACATTTATATTACTACAGCTAAATTATCAGGAACAACATTTTATTCCGGAGGAACCTGTGGTTCTGCTACAGGTTATAATAATTTAACCGGCTCGGTTACGTGTAATGTAACCGCTGGGCAAACATATACGATTTTTCTTCAAAGTTTTGACGCAACTTCTGCTTATGGAACAAGTTTTGGCGCGTGGATGGATTTTAATGGTAACCAAGTATACACAGATGCTGGAGAGGCAATTATTGCTCCATCTGCCGGTAATTATATAGCAGCTGGTGGTTCACTCTCTATTACTTCTGCATCATTTACTGTGCCATCGGGTGCTTCGGGAACTACTCGGATGCGTGTTGGGGTATATGGAGGGCAGTTTGGTTATGGAGGTGTTGCAATGCCTTGTTCTGCTAGTGCTTCTTATTATGGAGAATACAAAGATTTTACATTAATTATTACTCCGGGAACACCCTGTTCAGGGACTCCGGCTTCTTTGGTTGTTTCTCCCACTGCACCATCTATCTGCTCTGCAGCAAGTACCAATATTGCTTTAACTCTTGACGCATCAGGTTATACTTATCAATGGCAACAATCAAATGCAAGTAATGGAACTTACGTTAATGTTACTGGAGGTTCAAATGCAACTACTGCAACATATACCACCCCAACCGGAGGTTCTCTTCCATACAGCCCTACCTATTATAGATGCAATGTAACCTGCACTGCTTCAGGACAAACAACTGCTTCACAAATTTCAACAGTTTCTTTAAATTCGTTTTTGAATTGTTATTGCAGTGTTTCTTATGCTGCTGCAAATGGAGGAACAAGGGGAATTGTCCAGGTAATTTTAAATGGTACTCCTAACATTAATAATTCAACAGCGGTTAATAGTGTGTCACCATATTATACGCAATATACAGCTGCAAGCCCTGTTTCTAATGCGGGTTTATCTTTAAGTACTTCTTATGCTCTCCAGGTTAAAGTAGGAACTCAGGCTAATGCAATTAACAATGTAGGTGCATGGATAGATTATGATCAAAATGGAGTGTTTTCTTCAAGCGAATTTATAGGTTCTTTTACAAATGCTGCGGCAAGTTCTACTACTACCATTAATTTTACAGTTCCAGGTACAGCTTCTACTGGAACAACCGCAATGCGGATAAGACATCGTTATGGGGCTGCTGTTGCATCCACAGATGCCTGTACTGCCTTTTCAGGAGCAGTAGGAGGAGGAGGTTCCGGTGAGACAGAGGATTACAGAGTGAATATTACTGGCGCAGCCTGTTCTGCAACTCCTACAGCAGGGACTGTTTCTGCAAGTCCTACAACTGTTTGTCCAAATGCAACCTCTGTTATTTCTTTAAGCGGTTATACAAACGGTGTTTCCGGAATTACATTCCAGTGGCAGGTTTCTGTTAATGGAGGTAGTTATTCTAATGTTTCTGGTGGCTCAGGTGGAACAACTGCCACTTATACAACAAGTGGCCTTTCTAATGCCACTTTAACATCTGCAACTTATACTTATCAATGCGTTGTAACTTGCACCAACAGCGGTTTAAGTGCAACTTCTACAACTGCAACAGTTACCGTTAATCCTACGCCATCGGTTTCTGTTAGTCCGTCATCCGCCACTATATGTAATTCTACAGGTAGTCAATCCCTTGCGGCAAGTAATGCAGCAAGTGGCTCTACTACATATACATGGTCACCCACAACAGGATTAAGCCCTACATCAGGGTCACCAGTGACGGCTTCTCCATCTACCACAACAACTTATACGGTTACATGAACAGCAAACACATGCACCGGCACAAATACTGTTATAGTAACAGTTAATCCAACTACGGTTGCATTAACCCCATCTGCTCCTTCAATTGGCATTGGAAGTGGTGTTTCAATTACAGCATCTTCAACTTCTACAAATGGAGCAGTTACTTATTCATGGTTGCCTAACAACGGAACACTCTCTTCTCAAACCGGAGCCACAGTAACAGCGAACCCTTTGTCAACCACCACTTATACAGTAACTGCAACTGACCCTTCTGGTTGTTCAAGAACAGGAACTGTTACAGTAACGGTAACTTCAGGTACGCCTGGATTAGTTAGTTGCGGATATAGTTTTTCAACTGCAAGTGCATATTCTTCTGTTGCCGCTACATCACTTGGTGCAACCGGAAGTGTTAACTATACGCTTGACTTGTCGGGTTTAGCCACTCCTTTTAATTTTGATTATAATGGTATAACGTATAATGTATTTGGTATTAATGGTAATGGTTGGATGTATTTTGGTGGTACATCAGCACCTGCCGCCAACACTACTACACCTATTAGTTCAGCACTTGCTGTAGATGGTGTTATTTCTGCATGGAGTGGTATGTCTGGTTCTACAGTTGGTTATTTGGTATCCGGCTCAACTCCAAACAGAACATTAACTATACAATGGGGGGCGTCGGCATTAGCCGCTACAATACCAAATAGCACGGGATTTTCTTGTCAGATTATTTTATATGAACATAATCCGGGGGGGGGGGGAATTCTGATAAAATTCAACTTGCATATGCTGATCAATTTAATGAATTGACTAATAATGGAAGTAGTAATCAAATAGGATTGCGTGGAGCAAGTAATACCGATTTTAATAACCGAAGTCAGGCATCTGGTAATCTCACTTCTGGTAGTACATCAGCAGGAGGTTCTAACGCAGCATTAGTGTCATTAAATGCTGCTACTTACATAAATGGTAATATTACTTGGACATATACACCTACAATCGCAACCCCTACAATTACTCCTGCCGGTCAGCAGAATATATGCATAGGCGGTCCCGGCGTAACCCTTACAGGGAATTCTATATTACCAGTTTCTCCCACCACTTGGCAGTGGAAGTTGGGCGGTTCTAATGTTGGTACAAATAGTTCAACTTTTTTAGCTAATCCGGGAAGTGCAGGTAATTATTTTTATAGTATATCGGTAACCAATGCAACAGGATGTACAAGAACTTCGTCTGCAGAGGCAGTAGTTGCCGCCTCTTGCGGCACCGCACCTTCCTTCACAACCTGCCCGGGAAATCAAACTGCCAACACTGCTAGCTTATGCAGTGCAGTTAAAACTTATTCTACCGCAGCAACCGGAAATCCTGTGCCTACAATAACTTATGCTTTCACAGGTGCAACAACAGTAAGCGGAAGTGGAGATGGAAGTGGTTCCACATTTAATGTTGGAACAACTACTGTAACTGTGACAGCTACTAATGGAATTGGTTCTCCTGCCACCTGCAGTTTCAATGTGGTTGTTACAGATGTAACAGTGCCAACTATAACTTGTTCGGGAACTTTTAATACGTGTACTACAACGCCAACATTGCCTACACCTACTACGTCAGATAATTGCGGAGTTGCTTCAGTTACCAATGATGCTCCTGGCACGTTTGCTTTAGGAAGTACAATTGTAAACTGGACAGTAACCGATGTTCACGGAAATACAAATACCTGTGCTCAAAATGTAATAGTGGGTGCTGCACCTGTGATGACAGCTTGTCCGGGTAATTTTAACTTAAATAATATAGTGAATACCTGCGGCAGGTTTGTTACTTATAATACACCTGCAACGGGTTCTCCAACTCTATCACACGTATTTACGGGTGTAACCACAGGCAGCGGAACTGGAAACGGAACAGGCACTACCTTCAATATAGGAGTTACCAATGTGGCAGTTACGGCAACTAACTCGTGCGGTTCTGCAAATTGTAATTTTACTATTACTATTACAGATAACCAATTGCCAACTATTTCTTGTCCTGCTGATATTACAGTTTGTTCAGGAACAACAATTAATTTAGGAATACCAACTACTTCTGATAATTGTGGTGTTGCTTCTGTAACCAATAATGCTCCCGGTTCATTCCCGATAGGAACTACCAATGTAACTTGGACAGTTACTGACGTAAATAACAATGTAAACATTTGTGTTCAGCACGTAACGGTAAATCCTGTTCCGGTTGGTTCGGCATCCAATGTTGTTATTTGCAATGGCTCTTCAAGTAATATAGCTTTAAATTCCACAGTTTCAAATACTGCCTTTGTTTGGTCAACTGCTTTATTGAGCGGATTGGTAATAGGTAATAACCCTTGCTCTTCTAATTGCGGAACAACTATTTCGGATATATTAACCACGTTGAGCTCTGCACAAGGCGTTGTTCAATATACGGTAACACCTTCTTATAATGGATGTACAGGAACTGATTTTAATGTTACCGCAACCATCAACTCACCATCTACTGCACCATCTTCATTAAATGGCGGAACGCTTATTTGTGGCGGTTCGGGAAGTACTACTTTAACACAATCTGGAGGAAGTTTAGGAACTGGTGCTTATTGGCAATGGTATACGGATGCTAATTATACGGTGCCTGTAGGCGGACAATTATCGTCTGCTAATGCTGCTTTATCTGTTTCGCCTGTTACAACAACTACTTACTATTTAAGAGCGGAAGGTGCTGCAAACCCTTGTTCAGGAACTGCTAATGGTCCTGCTGGAGGTATAACTGTTAATACTACCACTACCGGAACCTGGATTGGTTCTACAAGCACCAATTGGTTTGATGCAAGTAACTGGTGTGGAGGTGTGCCAACTGCTGGTACCAATGTAGTTATTCCTGCTGGTGCTACAAATATGCCGTTGATTGGCGCATCAGGCGCGGTATGTAATTACATCACTATAAATAGTGGTGCTACTTTATCAATGAATAGCACAGGTGATTTAACGGTTTCGGGTTACTGGACAAACAACGGAACCTTTATCCCGGGTATGGGTTCGGTTACATTTGGAGGTAGTGTACTTCAGTATATTAACAGTGCCACTTCTTTCGATAATTTATATTTGAACAATCCCGGACATTTAATCTTAAATGCCAACATACTTGTAAGCACTTTACTGGAAATGGATAATGGAAATATTATTACAGGAATTCATACTGTTACTTTAGATACAAATGCTGTGGGAATTGCCAATGGTGGTTTTGTACACGGTAATGTGAGAGCATACATAGCAGCAGGTAATGGTGTTTCTGTTACGTATCCTATTGGTACATTTACAAATTATACTCCACTTGATTTGTTTATGGATAGCGTTTCTACAGGCGGTTATATTACAGCACGTTCTAATTCAGGCGACCATCCGAACATTGCTACTTCTGGTTTTATTACCAATGAAACTGTTAATCGCTACTGGACATTGAGTAACAACGGTGTTGTGTTCGATATGTTCTCCATTGGTTTGCAATATCAACCGAGTGATGTGGATGCAAATATGACAGAAGCATACGCCGAAGTGAAAGAATATACTGGTGGCAACTGGATTAGTTTGTCTGGTGTAAACTCTTTCGGGTATGAGTTTGTGGATGGTATCACTACTTTTGGTGATTATCAGATAGGGCAGGAAAATCCTGTGCCGAGTTTATATACGTTAACCCCTGCACAAGGAGCGCAAGGGCAAACGCTTAATGTGGAGTTTGATGGTGCAGGTTATATAGCTGGCGTATCATCAATAAATGTGGGTGCAGGTATTACTGTAAACTCAACTACTGTAAATGCTGATACGGTGATAACTGCCAACATAAGCATAGCTGCTAACGCTACACTTGGTATTCGTCCTTTCACAGTTTCTAATTCCGGTCCGGGTGGAGGAACAAGTACTTCTATAGATTTTACGGTTGGTACAGCTTTACCTACGGCAGATTTTTTATCCAACACTGTTATTATACCTTGCAATACTACAGGTACAGCGCAATTTGATAACAATTCAACTAATGCAACAAGTTATTCGTGGAACTTCGGTTCGGGTGCAAATCCGCCAACGGCGAATGGTTTTGGACCATACACTGTTTCATACACTACCACTGGTTTAAAAACAGTAACGCTAATTGCTACTAACAGCAGTGGAAGCGACACGTTAACACAAACAAATTATATAAATGTAACTGCGGTTGCTCCAGCTGTGCCGCCAAGTATTACAGGTCCTTTGGGAGTGTGTGCGCTCATCGGGACTGATATAGTTTACAATTGCCCGTTGGTAAATGGTGCTGTAAACTACAACTGGACGGTGCCTTCGGGTGCTACCTTAGTTTCGGGGCAATTATCAAATGTTATTCACGTAGTGTTTAATAATGGCTTCACAACAGGTAATATTACTGTAAATGCAAGTAATGGCTGTGGTACATCAGCAAATAGAGTTATTGCTATTTCTGCTCCACCACCTGCAACGCCAGGTCCTATTTCAGGTCCTACAGTTGTTTGCGGTGTTACCAGCACTATTTATTCGGTACCTGCTGTGCCGGGTGCGAGTTCTTATACGTGGACAGTACCGACGGGAGTAACAGGGATGACTATTAATTCGGGGCAAGGAACTAACGCGATACAGGTAACTATTTCGTCGGGAACGGTGATTGGTGAAGTAAAAGTGCAGGCAACTGGTAGTTGTGGTACGAGTGGAATAGATTCTATTGCAATAACTAAAAAGCCGCAAATACCGGGGGCTATTGCTGGTCCTACATCTGTTTGCGGACAAACAACCGCAACGTATTCTGTTGCTCCTGTGTTTGGTGCAACGTCTTACGGGTGGACACTTCCGGCTGGTATGACAGCGGTGGGTAATGCAACAGGAACTTCGATAAACGTTTCTATTGCTGGCACTTTTGTTTCGGGATTAGTGAAAGTATCAGCAATAAATGCGTGCGGAAATATACCGGGCACTTCTATAACGGTGTATGGCAATGTGCCGCAAACACCTGTTTCGCTAAGCGGACCAACGGCTGTTTGCGGGTTAAGTACTGCTACTTATACTACGCCTGCTGTTAGTGGAGCAACCGGTTATTTATGGACTGCAACAGGAGGAGCAACTATTTCGGGGGCTAATACAGGGTTGAGCGTTACTGTTAATTTTTCGGGAACTGCCGGTACTATTGCTGTTCAGGCAACAAATCCCTGCGGAGCAGGAACTGCACGAACTCTTAATTTAAGTGTTGCTGCTGCTCAACCTGGTGCTATTACAGGACCTGCGAATGTATGTGGTATGCTCACTGCAACGTATTCGGTGGCGAGTGTTGGTAATGGATATACTTATAACTGGGTGGTGCCAAGTGGTATGGGTACTACTACATTTACCGGACAGGGTACTACAAGTATAACTGTTTCTTGTCCGCAAGGCAGCACCAGCACTGCAGGTACGCTAAAAGTATCGAGTAGTAATACGTGTAACAGTACAAGTGCAATTCGTTCGATGACGGTTACAAGGTGCTTAAATGCTGTGGCGATGAGTGGCGATGAAAATAGTTTTTCGGATATTTATCCTAATCCTGCAACAACTGAATTTACTTTATCAATAGATAATGAAAAATGGACGATTGAGAATGGGCAGTTAGTATTAGAAATTTATAGTGTGTTGGGCGAGAAGATGCAATCTGCAATTATCATAAATAATCAATCAACAATAAACATTAGTCAATTATCAAACGGAATTTATTTTGTAAGGTTGATTAATGGCGATGGAAATGTGTTTTATACGCAACGGATGTTGAAGCAATAATGTTTAATGAATAACGGTTAATGATTAATAAAAATCCCGCTCCTTAAAAAGGGCGGGATTTTTTGTTTTCAAAAGTATTTCTTGCTTTTGATTTGAATTAGTCTATATTTGTGCATCGGTAATGAAAATAAAAACAAACATATCAATGAATTCAGCCCTTACAGCTTTTCAGTTTTTACAAATTAATTCATTATTTCATTTATCAGGTATTTCCCACCAAAATATAACCACTAATATCCTCCATTTTTAAGGATATATATTAAAGAGTATTACATCACCTTTTTGGTAGTTGCCAAAAAGTATCAACGGAGAAAAGCTGAACATCCGGAAATAGTTTCAGCAAAAGCTTAAAAATTATGAAAGCAGAAACAGCAGTAATGAAAATTACTGTAGAAGAAAGAGGTAAAGTGAGAGACCTCGGTTACAAAGTTCACGCAGGCATTAGCACACACTCGTCAGAATTAGGAGTTGCCGTGCCGCCAATTGTGGACTTAGAAACCGAAACCAACACTTTAAAAGATTACATCGCAGAAGAAGATGGCAGTACAGCGAGTATTGCCAAATCGGAAGCACAATGCTCGATTGTTTTCGAGTTACTAAAAACGTATTTGGCTTGGATCAATAACGGACCGGCAAAAAACATCAAGTCGCTGTTGTTGCTTTCTGGTTTCGACGTTAGTTTGGAACCAGTAGTACACGGCATTCCGAACGCGTTGGTCATTAAAAAAATGGAAAACGGTGAAACACCAGCCACTGTTAAAGTATTTATTGAGGCAATTCCGGCAACCGATTTTGTGGACAGGTATAAAGTAGAAACATCACCAGATGATATTACTTTTACTATTGCTTGCGAAACAGGAAACTCAAGTAAATTGATTATTCCAGGAACGGTAAGAGGAAAAGAGATTTTTGTTAGGGTATCAGGAGGCAATACGCACGGATTTGGGCGACCATCTACGTCAGTTTCTTTCTTTCCTAACTAAGAAACTCAACAAAATTAATGGTTCTGTGCTGTTTAGGTACGTATTTTTCTCTGAAAGATACGTACCTTTCAGTTAAAAGTCCGGACTTCTTAACCCAAAGTCCGGACTTTTGAATTGAAAGTCGGGACTTCTGAACCCAAGTTCCGGACTTTGAACTTGAAAGTTGGGACTTTTGGATTAAAAGTCTGGACTTCTGAACCCGAAAGTCCTGACTTTGGAATTGAAAGTCCAGACTTTGGAACAGAAAGCACGAACTATTGAACGAAAGGTACGTTCTGTTGTCAGAGAAGTACGAACCTTTGAAATGGAAAAATCCCGCTTTTGAGAAAAGCGGGATTTTTTTCGTAAGAATAGAAGATGAAAACAAAAACGTAGTGAACAGAAAAATAGTGGTGCAGTAAAAAAACTATTGATTTAATTCCTCTTCAATAACTTTTTTAAGTTTAGGCAAATCTGTTTTACAAATTTCAAAAACAATTTCGTAATCAAGCTTTTCGTAATGATGAGAAATAAAATCTCTGAAACGAATAATTTTATCCCATTCTATCAAAGGATATTTTTCAGGTAAAGAATTGTTTAGCTTCAAAACACGCTTAATACTTTCTCCTGTTGCTTGCAACCGAGTTACTATTGCATCCAATAAAGTATTACCATAATCAGTTGAAATAAAATCTTTATCAGATTGGATTTCAGAAAAACGTTTTTCGCAAACAGTTAAATGTTCAAGAATTATTTCGAGAGAATATTTATAAGTGTCAGACATAAATTATATCCTTACTTATATTTTTAAGAAATCGTTCGGAAATATGTGGACCTTTTCTGGTAATATCCACTTTCATATTTAATTTTTTTTCTAAATAATCATAAAGCCCCATTAACAAACTATAAGAAGGTTTGTTTAAACTAACTAAAATATCCACATCACTGTCAGCATTACTTTCACCTCGGGCATAGGAACCGAACAAAGCGATTTCCTCCACTCCAAATTGTTTTTTCAAATAGGGCTTTTCTGATTTTATGGATTCTATTATGTTTCGTGTGTTCATTCGGTACAAATATACGGACATTAATCTAACCCAACCTACTTCACCAACGACAAGCTACCCTGCTCTTTCACCGTTTCGCCATTGCAATAAATAACTTCGAGGGTATAAACAAATTCATTATTATTCATCGCCACACCATATAAAGTACCGTCCCAACCTTGCAGTATGTCAGTAGTTTCAAAAACCTTTTCGCCTACTCTATCATAAATTTTTAAATCAATAGAACTTATTCCTCTGCCGTGTACCAACAACACATCGTTGTTTCTATCACCATTGGGCGAAAAAGCAGTAGGCATAAAATAAGTATAAACTGCGTTCACATCCACCACCGTGGTATCTCCCGCAGGGCAACCATTAACATCCGTATAATTAACCCAATATTGCTGCGTGGCATCAGGCGATACTGTGGCCATTTCGCAAGTGCCGCATTGTAAACTCACATTTGGTCCCCACAAATAAGTTTGCCCGGGCGGTTGAGCAGTTAACTGTGTGCTTTCACAAGCTTCAATGGATGTATTGCCCGTAATACTCACCGGAATAGGCGCAAACACAGTAATATAATTTAACCTCACTATCGTATCCGCACCCTGCGAATTTGTTACTATCAGCGTTACCGAATACGTTCCAGGTGTAGTATAGCAAACATTTACAGTACCTCCAGCATTAGATGTTGCAGGCGTTCCACCAGGGAAAGACCAGCTCCACGTGGTTGGCGGACCAACGCTCATATCCGAAAAATTAACACATCCACCAACACAGAAAGAGGTTATGTTCGCCACAAAACCCGCTGTTGGCGGTATGCACGTAGTTACCGTAACAGTTGCCACAGCCGTATTACTGCATCCCGAAGTTGTTCCTGTAACCGTAAAAGTACTAACTCCAACGGGAGGTGTAACCGTTGTAGTGCTTACTCCTGTTGATGTTGCTCCTGCACTCCACGTATAAGTTGTTGCTCCGGTAGCCGTTAAAGTAGCAGTAGTTCCAGCACATATCGTAGGCGAATTAACAGTAACAGTCGGTATCACCACTCCAGTTATCGTTACCTGCGAGGTAGATGGCGTACACGGCGGACTACTTATCGTCCATTGAAACACATTGGCTCCTATTCCCAATCCCGTAACCCCCGATGTTGGCGACGTTGGCGTGGTTATAATTCCCGCTCCGCTGATTAGCGTCCAAAGTCCTGTACCTACTAATGGCGTATTTCCTGCCATTGTAGCAGTAGTTCCACATATCGATTGATTTGCACCTGCCACAGAAACAGTAGGTGAAGGGTTTACCGTAATAGTTACTTGCGAAGTACTCTGCACACAAGGCGCATTTGTTATCGTCCATTGAAATACATTTGCGCCTGCCCCAAGCCCTGTAACACCCGATGTTGGCGATGTTGGCGTAGTAATAATTCCCGCTCCGCTGATTAGCGTCCAAGTGCCTGTTCCTATAACAGCAGTGTTTCCGGCTAATGTGGCAGTATTCACACATACCGTTTGATTCGGTCCTGCATTAGCAACCGTTGGTGCAGCCACTCCAGTTATTGTTACCTGGCTAATACTCGGCGGACAAGGCAAGTTTAATATCTGCCATTGAAATACATTCGCACCAATTCCTAATCCTGTAATCCCTGTTGTTGGCAACGAAGGCGTTGTTATCGTTCCCACTCCGCTGATTAATGTCCAAAGCCCACTGCCCACAACAGGTGCATTTCCAGCCATTGTTGCTGTGGTTCCGCATACCGTTTGATTCGGTCCTGCAACAGATGTTGTTGGTCCTCCTGTATTTGTTATTGTTACTTGCGAAGATGATGGTGGACAAGGAGCGTTCGTTATCGTCCATTGAAATACATTTGCCCCGTTGCCAAGCCCTGTTACTGTTGATGTTTCCGAATTCGGGTTGGTAACAGTTCCCGCTCCGCTGATTAACGTCCACGTGCCAACACCTACCAATGCAGTGTTTGCAGCAAAGGTTGCATTAGTTGCACATACCGATTGATTCGGTCCTGCATTAGATACCGTTGGTGCAGCCACTGATGTTATTGTTACTTGCGAGGTGGATGGTGCACAAGGCAAATTATCTATCTCCCATTGAAACACATTTGCGCCTGCTCCTAATCCTGTAATCCCTGTTGTTGGTGATGTTGGTGTTGTAATAGTTCCCGCTCCGCTGATTAATGTCCACAAGCCAGTTCCTACAACAGGCGTATTTCCCGCCATAGTAGCAGTCGTTCCGCATACCGTTTGATTTGCCCCTGCAACAGATGTTGTTGGCCCTCCTGTATTTGTTATCGTTACTTGGCTTGTACTTGGCGGACAAGGAGCATTCGTTATTGTCCATTGAAATACATTTGCTCCTGCTCCTAACCCCGTAACGGTAGATGTTTCCGAATTAGGGTTTGTAATCGTTCCTGCTCCGCTGATTAATGTCCAAGTACCTG
>CAILDT010000507.1 GCA_903833025.1 uncultured Bacteroidota bacterium
AAAAAGAAGCGGCAAAAAGGGACGCTCATAGGCAAAAAATTAGAAATGCCGCTGCACGTGAGAAATCAAAATAAATTCATATTTTGTAATAAGGATTAAAATCATTTAATATATGAAACATTATAAAAGAGTTAAAAAACATTGCTGTCGTGCTTGTAAATTACATAAAAAGTGCTTAAGTAAACGCTAATATGGCTAGAGCTTACGTTAAACGATCTGGAGCTAGAAAAGCTCATTGCGGGTATAAATACAACAAAAAAACGAAAACGTGGGGGTATGCGGGTAAAAAAGGAGTGTCCTGCACCCCTGGAAAAGGGACTGTTCAAAGACATAAACATATTTCCACGCGAGCGGTAGGAGGAATGATGGGGCATTTCGGACGTTTACGCAGAGAAAGGTCTGATCGTGGCAAAGCAAACGCAGGCTTTCTATCCCATACTCAAAAACGCGGAGTCCGAATGAATCGGGCGGCGGGAGCAAATAAAGGACATACTCGTTTTTAGTTAAAATTTACGTTTATTTCTATTTGTACTATTGTCATTTTCATGAAATGTATATGCATTTCCATAATTAACAAATATTTCTTGTCCATTACGAATATTTTTATCTTCCTTCACCTTTATCTTTCCTGTTTCGGTAAATCGGGCATTTGTTCTTGCATTCACTCGATGATTTACCATGGAAGCGGCACTTCTGTCGGTTGCTGCGTCTACTATTCGAGAATTAGCACCTCTACCTACTTCGAGTGCGTAAGGACCTGTATCTGACTCTTTTGGTCCATACAGAGCATCTTTTTGATCCTCTGAAATCGTAACTCCTTCGTATTTTGCTACATCTTTTCCGTGTGCAAATATTATTGCATTTGCCGGCTTAGAGGGGTCTACTGCAAATAAACCTCTACCGTGCCCATCAGTACTTGGCTTTATTACTAAATGTTGTTGAATTAACCTATGAATATAACAGTACGGGCCACCTACAACTACTTTATTACGACATCTACGCTTATGGGGAGCTTCTCCCACTTCAAATGTGCAAGTATGCTGAACTAAAGGAGCATCCCAGCTTATTTCTTCATCCGGGTTACGGAAATGAAAAAACGTTTTACTTTTAACACTCATTTTTAATTATGATTTAATTTTATTATACAGTAAATAATACATATCAAGCAATTGCGCATCTCTATATGCAATTTCCTCTCTTAAAATAGCAATCTCCGTTCTCAGCTCGTTCATTTGTGCTCCAAATGTTTTACGCTTTGGTGTGCTTGGTGATACCACATTGTATACTGTAGGTTCCATGCTCATAGAGACCGTTTCATCCGGAATCTCTACCGTTAATTCCGTAGGATAAGCTTCTAATCTACTTAAAAAGTCATCTAGATCAAAGTCCCAATCATACAAACAAGGCGATATAACAATTTCATCCATGTTAAAAAACAAAATAATGATTTTATTAGATTAATATATAAATAAAACAAACTAATTAATATATTTCTAACAGCCAATCAATACAAAATATCTTAAGAAGATAAAGACAAACATCCGTAGGCGCCCATATGGCTCCTTTGGTCTGGAGCTCTGATGGCGCACCCATCACAGCGGCGGTAAGCAGCTGATTGCATAAGGTTCAGTTCGTGAATCTCCTTTTTGAATGTTTGATCCAACGCAGAAGCAGGAGTATCTGGACCAGTGGCATCACGAATAGGAGTAAAAGCTTTCATTCTACACTTTGGAGGACTTGGACGGCTTGGTCTCACAGAAGAACTCGAAGAAGAACCAGACACTTCCGCCTCACGAATGCGTTTGCAATGAACCTCCTTCACCGAGCTGTCGTCATCCGAAGATTCATTACTGAGATCAACAACTTGCGCAGGAGGCAAAAGAGCAGACTTTACTAGCCGAAAGTTCTTCATAGAGTTCTCCCGAGCATTCACTCGATCCATTTCAGTTACTTTAGGGCGCTTGACACCTTCATAATCGCAAGTAGCATCAGAATCAGAAGAGGAATCGTCCGAAGAAGAACCAGATTTAGAATTGCGAGGATGTCCAAAACGAGTTTCCCAATGATGGCGGCACATATCTCCAGTATTACCCGCAGCAAGTTCATCAATGCAGTTGTACTCGTCACCGCAAACACCACAACAAGCAGTTTCCTCATCATCAGACTCGTCGTCTACAATAACAACAGTATCTTCTAAGAGTAAAATCTCTTTTCCTACTACCTCCTGATCAAAGTCTGGTAGTAAACACACTGCAGTTACTCTAGGACCCACAAGAACATCAATAGCTCGCTCCTCTTCATCCGTTAGTTGTCTTTGCATTCTAAGTGGGTTGGTTTGGTGAGTTTTGGAAGAAATGTTTGGAATTGTTTTTGTTTTGCCCGCGCGCCCTGCAAAAAGTCGGGCCGACCACCCGTTTTTTTCAGTTTTTTACAAATCTTCAACCGCCACACCTTAAAACCACGACGGGGGGCCCTTTTATAGCCCCCCAACA
>CAILDT010000508.1 GCA_903833025.1 uncultured Bacteroidota bacterium
ATAATAAATAAGCGCGAGCAAATAAAAAAACGTGTACATACCACTGCTTCGTGCCGAAATCCACGAAACCGCTTCTACATTCATTGGATGAATTGCAAATAGGAAGGCAATTATTAACGCAGTAGTATTATTTTTAAGCAATAGTTTAATAAACTGAAACACCAAAACAATATTCATTAAATGAAACACTAGATTGAATAAGTGCATCGGAAAAGAGTGTAAAGCCGTCAAGTGATAATTAATAGCAAGTGTAAGCACTGGCAACGGTTGATACATTATTAAATAATAATGCGAGAAATATGCCTTAATACTATTCCAACTAAGAGCAAGTACTTCAGGATAATTATTAAAATAGTCATTATCATCAAACGTAAGAATATCATTATGTAATGAATTGGAATAAACACAAAGAACGAAAATAAGTATGCCGCCTAAAATAAATTTTGGAGATAAAAAAACCGATTGCTTTTTTATTACTTCTGTTTTCCTGTTTGTCTGCTGATTCTTTTCTTTTTGTTTACTCATTTTGTTTTTTAATAAATTTAATTATCTCTTTTTCTCTAAATATTTCTGCGCTTTAGTTTTGAAATATTCATCTTCCAAAATAAAATCTTTTCGTGGTGGCAATTTCACAACCAACTGAAAATAACCCATTGCTGTTGCACGCTCATTGTTTTCTAATAATGCTTCTGCATAATAAAAATTGTTTGGAATGTTATAAGGAAAATAACTCAATGCTTTTTTCAACAGTATTTTTGCTGTTTGTTTGTTGGGCCAGGTGAGTACTAATGGTATGTTGGGTGTTTTGTAATTTAATATGGCTAACACTTTCCAGCCGCCGCCGCACATATACATCGAATCGCTTTTTATAAGCATTTCGGAATGATAGAGCATTAGTTTTAATACTTCATTTTCTATGCTTTTTATTGTACCGTTTATTTCGGCGAGTAAACCTATTGATGAAATTAGTTCGAACCTAATAACGCCACTTTTAGGGTATGCCTTTATCAGTTTGTTGCCTACTTCTATTGCTTTTTGGTAAATTTTTTTCTTGTCTGTATTATTATTTAATACAAATCGTCCTTTAAAATTAAGACTTCGGAGATAGTAGCCACCTACTGCTTCTGTATTTTTATTTTCTGCTAATATTTTTTCAAATATCTGAATTGCTTTATTAATATTTGTTTCTTCTGCTATTAATCCGTTTGCATTTGTTGCACGTGCATTAAAATAACCAATGCCTGTTTGCATATCGTCACTAGTTGAAACAAATAAAGAAAATAATATTATAGCTAACCGAAACATTTTTTAAATGGAATTATTGTAAAACTGTTTTGCCCATTGGCGATACTTTCCTATTGGTCCATCTCCCTTTGCCAACGCTGGATTATCCATATATACTTTGTTTTCCCATATTTTAAAATCCTGACTTACATCGTGCGCATAACCAGTAAATGCTTTGTTTAATAAAATGGTTGTCAATAGTTTTTTGGGTAATAAGGATAAAGCAGGATGTATTTTCGATGGCTTAAACTTTTTATTTACGCTCATCCCTATCTTCAAATTAATTTTATTTTCATCTATCGGAGTAGGAAATACATATTGCCTTGTTTTCAATTTCATTTCTGGCAAATCAACTTCCACAAACGAATATCCTAATCCGTGCACGTGAATATTTATTTCTGCTTTTATACCTTGTGTTCCTTTGCCAATAAATCCTTCGGGTGCTCTGTTGAATCCATAAGATGCATTTAAATATGCTCCTTCAGCACTTAACTCTTTCAAAGTTGTAATGTTCGAATATTTATGCACTACAGAAAAATGTCCCACATCCACACTGTTCTCCGTAGTTTCCTGCGGATGACTACTTAATAAATAATCAGTAGTTTTTATTTCTGTCCAGTCGGTATCATCTGTAACTGGCACTTCCCATTGAGGTTGTTGCTGTTGTTGGTGATGCCAGTATAAAATAAAACCATTTTTTTCCTGTATAGGATATGTTTTTAAAATAGCTTTTGGCGGTGGTTTGGTGCCATAACCTGTTTTTACACAAGCACCATTTGTATCAAAACAAAAGTAATGAAACGGACAAACAATGGTCTCTCCTTCTATATGTCCGCCTTTAGCAAGGTGCCCACCTAAGTGCGGACAATAGGCATCAGCCAGACAAGCAACTCCCGAAGCAGTACGAAATAAAACAAAATTTTTACCCGCTATTTGTTTTTCTATTAACTCACCTGCTTTTAATTTTTCCGAATTTTCAATAACATACCACGAGTTGGGGTACGGAAATAATTTAACAGGCGTAGGCATTTGTTCCATAAATGTAATGTTTTAAAATTTCGGTTGCCATGCAGCATCAAACTTTCGGGCAAAAAATCCAATATTACCAAAGTCGATGCTAAATACTTTGTGTAATGTACCCCATTGTTTAGACTGGAAAGTTCAAAGTTATATAGATTTTTCATATGTTATTAATTAATCTTTTTCGCTAAATTCTAATTGTTTTACACCGTAGATTTCTGATGGAGTTTTGTAATTATTAGACTGATGAACTCTGTCAAAATTATAAAAGTTAAAGTATTCAGTCAAAGCCATCCATAATGCTGTTCCATCAGCAAAAGTACTATTATAAATCTTTTCCTGTTTCACGCTTCTCCAGATTCTTTCTATAAACGCATTGTCGGTGGCTCTGCCTTTACCATCCATACTTATTTTTACGTTATCTAATTGATTTTCTTTCCAGATACTTGTAAACTTTTCACTTGTAAACTGGCTGCCTTGGTCGGTGTTAAATATTTCGGGTGCTCCATAATTGTCAATGGCTTCCTGCAAACATTCTTTACAAAATTCTACATTCATTGTGTTGGATAATTTCCAGCTTAACACATATCTGCTATGCCAGTCAATTACCGCTGTCAGGTACATAAAGCCCTTCTGCATTGGAATGTAGGTAATATCTGTACTCCATACCTGATTGATTTTGGTGATGGCAACATTACGCAATAAATACGGATATTTTTTATGACCCGGTGCTATTTTGCTTAAATTTCGTTTAGGATAACTTGTTAATAGTTCCATTTTAAACATCAGTCTGCGTATGCGTTTGATATTGCCACTATATCCTTTACGTACCAACGTTTTTTGTATTCTCCTTGCACCGTAATAAGGATGAACTGTGTGCAGCTCATCTATCTGTTTCATCAGTTCAAGATTGGTTTCTGATTCGCCTCTGCGCTCATAATACAGTGATGATTTGTTGATACCAACAAGCTCGCACTGGCGTGTCAGAGTTATTCCTTTATTTTCTTTTTTTATCATCTTCTTAAGAGAATTTTTGTCCAAGGAACTGTTCAGATTTTTTTTTCAGCCAATCGTTTTCTACCGTCAGCTTGCCTATTTTATGAAACAATTTTTCCATTTCCTTCTCTTTTGAATCGTCTTTTTCTTCTGCCGCACGTTCAAAGATATGGCTGCTTTGTTCCAGCAATTGCTTCTTCCATGCACTGATTTGATTCGGATGTACATCATATTCTGATGCCAGCTGTGTAATTGTTTTTTTCTCCTGTAGAGCCTCTAATGCTATTTTTGCTTTGAATGCTCCTGTTAATGTTCTTTTTTCTCTTCTCATTGTTTGACTGTTTGATTGGTTAAATTTACACTTATTTTTAACTCTGATTCCAGTCTAAATTTTGGGGAGCATTACA
>CAILDT010000509.1 GCA_903833025.1 uncultured Bacteroidota bacterium
ATAGTAATGTCTTTTTTCTTTTCGATAATCAGCATTGTTAATGAACCAATAACATTGAACGTAGCAATTATTAAAATAAATACAAGAATAATAAATACCCACAGTTTTTCAGACTTCATTGTTTTATAAAGCATTTCATTTTGTTGCTCCTTATTTTTTATTTCGTATTTATTTCCAAGTAGTGAGGTTATTTTCTTTTGGATTTCCTCTTTATTAGCAGTTGGCAACAATTTTAATTCAATAGAGGTAACTTCATTTGTGTAATCGAGCAGTTCGCGCGCTTTATCAATATTCATTATCACATATTTATTATTGAAATCATCATTTATAAAAAATACGCCTGAAACAAATGTTTGCATTTCATTCATATTATCGTCTTTTCCTCGCTTTGGGGCATAAATGGAAATGGGATTAAATAATTCTTTTGGTCCGGTTTGCAACAGATTACTAATTCCTTTGCCGACAATAATATTGTTTTTCTCTAAACTAAAAATCCCTTCGTGAATTAATGTATCGAAGCAACTCATTTTTCTAAACTGCTTGCTTACTCCTTTAATAGTGGCGATACATTGTTTATCATCCTTCTTTAATAATGCGTTGCCTTCCATCACTTCGGTATAATAGGCGATGCCTTCCATCTTTTTTAACGCTTGAATTTCATTTGCATCAGCCGAAAATGTTTTTCCTTGTTTTATGGTAATGGCAATATCAGGGTCGAAGGAATTATAAAGCGACGAAACCAAATCGCTTAAACCATTGAAAGCAGAAAGAACAATTATCAACGCCATTGTGCCGATACAAACACCAGCAACCGAAACACCTGAAATAATATTAATAGCGTTGTGCGATTTTTTAGAAATCAAATATCGCTTTGCTATGAAAAAGGGGAGATTCAAATTATTTTTTCAAAAGTTCATCAATCCTTAAAGCATAATCTAAGGAATCGTCTAAATAAAAAACAAGGTTAGGAATTATACGCACTTGTTTTCTTATTCTGTCCGAAAGTTTCATTCTTATATCCTTTGTATTTTCCTGAATCAATTTCAACAAAACTTTTGTATCGGGCACATTAAACAAACTTACATACACTTTGGCAACGCTCAAATCGGGACTAACACGCACTTGTGTAACCGTTATTAATGCTTTACCAAAAAGCGTTCGGGTTTCTTTTTGAAATATATCTCCCAGTTCTTTTTGTATTAATCGCGATACTTTTAATTGTCGTTTTGTGTCCATTTATGTTTTTTTAGGTTTTCAAAAGTAACAATTTAATAGGCGCAAAGCGTATATTTGCGGAATGAAAAAATTCTTTGGAGTTCTGCGTTATGTAAAAGGGTATTGGCGATATGCTATTTTAAATATTTCTTTTAACCTGCTTTCTATCATCTTCTCTGTCTTTTCTATTACGTTGTTATGGCCATTTTTGCAAATTCTTTTTACCGAAGATGATTCTAAAATGCAGGCAATTGTAAGAGGAGGAAAAAGCCATTTCGGGTTTTCTACAACTGAAGTACTTGATGCTGTAGAATATCTTCTTGCAAAGCAAACCGTTACCGTTGGCAAGATGCCGGTGCTTGTCTGGATTTGTATTTTTATTATTTGCACTATCTTTCTTAAAAATCTTACTCGATATTTAGCAATGTATTTTCTTTCGCCAATTCGCAATGGAGTGGTGCGCGATATGCGAAATAATATATTTAATAAAACCCTTGCACTGCCATTATCTTTTTATTCCGAAGAAAGAAAAGGAGATATAATGAGTTTAATGACAACCGATGTAAACGAAGTAGAATGGAGTGTTATGGCATCGCTCGAAATGATTTTTCGTGAACCGCTTAACATTGTTTTCTTTTTAATTATGATGTTAGCGTTAAGCATTAAACTCACTGTAATTTCATTTATTTTGCTCCCAATTGTAGGTTTATTAATAGGTAGAATAGGAAAGAGTTTGAAACGAAATTCTACAAAAGGCAAAGAAAAAATGGGAATTATTCTTTCTGTAATGGAAGAAACACTTGGTGGATTACGCATCATTAAAGGGTTTAATGCCGAGAGTAGAATTAGCGAACGTTTCCGAAAAGAAAATAATCAATACACTGCACTTCAAACTAAAGTACTTCGCCGAGTTGATTTAGCATCGCCATTGAGCGAATTTCTGGGCGTTAGCGTTTTGGTAGTTATACTTTATCTTGGAGGATATATGGTGTTGGAAGAAAAAACAATGGCTGGTGGCATATTTATCACCTACCTCGCTATGTTTTCACAACTATTAACTCCTGCAAAAGCATTTACTCAAGCATATTACAGCGTGCAAAAAGGTTTAGCATCAGCAGAAAGAATAGATAAAATATTAAATGCTGATGTAACCATAAAAGATGCACCCAACCCCAAATCAATAACCAAATTTGAAAAAGAAATTGAATATAAAAATGTTTCTTTTGCTTACCGCGAAGGAGAAATTGGATGGGTATTAAATAAAATAAATCTTAAAATAGAAAAGGGGAAAACCATCGCATTGGTTGGTCAATCTGGTTCCGGCAAAACTACGTTGGCAGATATGCTTCCTCGTTTTTATGATACCACCGAAGGCGAAATATTGATTGATGGAACGGAAATTAAACA
>CAILDT010000510.1 GCA_903833025.1 uncultured Bacteroidota bacterium
AACTGATTTTTTACCGTTAGAAGTTACATTCAACAAATATGTTCCTGCTGAAAAAGCATTTACGTTTAACTGAACAGTTTGTCCTTTTGTTGGTTTTTCAATTGTCCATTTATTAACTACGCGACCTGTAATATCACTTAACTCAACTATTGCAGAAGCACCTAAATTGTTTTCAAACAAAACATTTACTTCATCAGCAGCAGGGTTAGGGAACACGCGGATGTCGTTATTTAATTCGTAAGAGGAAATGCCTGCGGTAATAGTAACTGTCGCAGGCACTCTTATACTTGCGCAATAGCTGGATGCACCTTGTACTACCCAATCGTAGAAATAATAATAACGTCCTGCTGTAGACGGAATAGTTCCTGTTAAAGAAAGAAGATTACTGAAGTTGATAGGATACGCAACTCCTGCACTTGTTCTTTTTAATATCGGACTAACGCCTCCCCAATGCGAAATATTAACTGATGATTTGGTAGTAAGTTGATAACCTGTGCCTGTATTTAAGTTCCAGTTTAAAGGAATAACAGTGGTATCGGCAGGAAGATTAACGATTACAGAATCAATCAAAATACTTAGGTTGTTATACAAATCAATTTCGCGTGTACCTGCTGAATCAGTATAAACCTTTACAGATTGCAAGATACAAGGATTAGTTACATTAAATAATTCAACACCATTGGTTGTATTAGCACTGTAAGCACTTGCTCCTGAATGGTACATTGCTCCTGTATGCCCTGCAACGCCAGTATGTGTGGTAACTTCATCAACATAATAAGTGGTAGTGTTATTTAAAAACGGCGTGGTATAATTTACCCCTGTACTTAACAAAGTGCCTCCCGTTGGTGCATCATACCAGTTAATAGTACCTCCCGAACTTGTTGCAGATAAATTATACACTCCCGGTGTGCCTGTTGCACCGGCAGTAGTAGGAGCAGGGGCAGTTAAAAAGTTTAAGGTAGTAGGTAAAGACGTATATGGTCCGCAAACACCAACTATGGAAACAGCGTAATTTCCTGGCATCATAGGAGTAATGGATTGTGTAGTAGCTGTAAATCCAACAGGACCTGACCAAGCATACGATGATGCCGAACTGCTTGTTAATGTTATACTTCCCGGACAAGATAAAACGGTATCAGTTGCAGAGGTAGCAATAAGTGGTGTTTCGTCAGGGTTCAACTGTACCGCAACTGTTGGAGAAATAGTCGAACAACCTCCCGCATTGGTTACTTTTACTGAATACGAACCTGCCGTTGCAACTTGTGTTGATTGTGTTGTAGCACCATTAGACCATAGATAAGATGTGAAACCAGATGCAGCATATAAAGTTACTGTGTTTCCGGTACATAACATATATGGTCCGCCAGCCAATACATTTCCGGTGATAGAACATTGTCCTTCTATTACGCTTACAAACTGGTCAGCATCTAAAGCATAAAAATGATTGGTGAATTGATGTGAGGGCCAGTCGATGCGAGCAGAATCAACTGTTAGGTTTACTCCTAATCCAAAGTGCAATTGCATTGAATTAGAAGTTCCATAACTTTCGCCTGCTCTTACTTCACGTTCCTGTTTTCCCCAAGGACCGTAAATAGTAACTTTCGCGCCTATTGCATCAGGATTACTAACTGTACCAGTTAACGCAAAAGTGATAAAGTGATTTCCATTATTGGTGGCATTCATATACAATACATCATCCACAGTGGTAGGTGAAACATATACATTTCCATACGAAGAAAACACATCTACTTTACCATCGTGGTTCATATCACCAAGCCCGAAAGATAACATACCATTGCCTGCTGGAGGGAATGGTGCAGTCATTTGAGTAAAAGTCCCATTACCATTATTGTGATAAACTATCCAAGGCGAAAAAGCAGCAGAGCCACCACCAGTGATTAAAATATCTAAGTAACCATCGTTATCAAAATCTTCTAACGCTGATTCTATCGCATCTACATTGGTAGTAAATCCGGCAGCGGCAGTAATATCAGTAAACATTCCACCGTTGTTTTGCAATATCTGAGAGTTTTCTCCGTGGTTGGTCATCACCACATCAAAGTCGCCATCGTTATCTATATCACCAAAACTTGTAGTCCAGGTTTGTTTGAAATCAGTTACTTCGAAACCGTGTGCCTGCCCTGCTTCGGTATAAACGTTACTTCCGTTATTTACAAATAAACGGTCTCTTCTGCGTTGGTCTGTATTGCTACTCGTACACTGGCGGCAATGACAGATATATAAATCTAAATCACCATCGTTGTCAAAATCAGTCCATACACTGCCATAGTTTCCAGAATCATAAGGGTCATTATTTCCGCAGCTTGTGTAAACGGATGCTCCGTTAATATTAGTATTAATCAACGTAGTAGTTGGGGTTAAGGTTCCTGCATTGTTCTGATAAATTTTAGCGTACGCATTGTCATCATTCACTTCCAAATCAATCCAGCCATCATTATTAAAATCGCCAAACAAAACATTTTGCACAAAATAATTTTGCGCTAAAGGAGTGGTAGTAGCTATAACACTGTTTCCGCTGGGATATAATTTTACTAGGATAGCATATCCTGCACCTGTTACCACATCTTTCCATCCGTTATGGTCAACGTCGGCAGCAGCCATACCCCATACTTGTCCGCCGGGAACAGTAGTTAATGAATCACGTGTAAAAGTACCATCGGCATTGTGAAGTTCGAGAATTAATGTTTGCGATTGGTCCATAATCAGCATGTCATCCAAGCCATCATTATTAACATCCACAACAGTTACAGCGCATCCGCTATGGGTGGCAATAGGAAGTAAACTGCTGTTGGAATTAGTAAAGGAGAATTGTGCTTTCGTGTTTAATGATGCAACTAAGCAACAAGTAATCATAAGCATTGAACGAAGAATAGTAGTTTTTTTCAGTTTGTTTTATTTATTAATTTATTATTTATAGTTCTATATTTATTTACGATTTAATTACCTTTTTAGTTATTATCTTATTATTAATATTCAAACGCAGATAATAAGTTCCTGAAGTGGTAGGCAAATCTACTATTAAATCAGTCTGAAATCCTGAATTAATTATTTTGTTTATTAATTTGCCTTCTGCATTATACACTTCTATTGAATTAATCATTGTGCCATATTCCGCCGAAACATATACCTTGCCATCCAGTGAGATGGTTGGGAAAACTTTTACGTTGGCTGTTGAAGTATTGTTTTTTATTCCTAACGGAAGATTAATATTATTCATACTATCCTTGGCAACTAAAATTGGCGTTTGGTCAGCGTTCTGATACATTGTTTTAAACCTGTTTATCGGTGCGGTGTTTAGCGTAAACATTTCGTCCGTCCATTTAGGAGGAACTGATTGATAATATACTTTTGTTTTAACGCTGAATGGACCAGTATGGCCTGTTACCGGCACGTGGTAATGCACATAATCAATTCCGCTGCCTTCCACCGTATTTACTTTATTAAAATCATCATCAGCAAGTGCATCAGCAGAAATTTTGCAGGTATCATACACCGGATGTGTAGTGGTGAAGCCCGCAGGCGGGATTCTATTATCTTTTAATAATACCGAAGCACGCTCGAGCACAGAAGTGAAATTAGAATTTACATCACCCATCGCCATTTCATATATCTGCGAAACACCTGATTGATTAATGATATTGTGATGTGGTTCCCACGCTGGATTTTCGCCCATTACTCGTTGTTGCGCATTATAAATACCTGATTGAAATACAGTATCGCTATTTGCATCTAACACCACAAACTGCACCACAGCGCGGCGAGAAGGATAACCTGATGGGAATTTATGCCCTACTTTATTTTCTATCTTCACACTAAAAAAAGCTGTATCAGAAGTGATATTATCCATCGTGAGGTGATAATTAATAGATTTATTTTTCAGCATATCTAACGCTGCTACGATAGTAGAATCGAACTTATCAACGGGCACATATACTCCCAAACTATCTCTGTTATTTTTTATCATATTCACCATAAAACTATTTGCACCTACAAATGTATGTTGATTAAAGGGCACACGAGGGGTTAAGCCCAAAAAGCCGTTTGCAATTACTATCCCATCTAAGTTCTGTGGCATGTGGCAGGTTTGGCATTTTATATTTTGGCTGGGGAAGTTGGAGTTTTCGAACTCGTGGTAAGTAGCTTGTTCCACAAATTCGCCACCGGTGAGATTACCAGCTAAATCAGCCGATTGAGTAATTAGAGTATGACAGGATGAACACAATTTCGCATTATCCATATGTGAACTAAAAGTGGGAGTGAAGCCCTCGTACAACTGCATTGGACCAACAGAAGGTGCGGTAAACGGACCATATTCTACGTGCGTGGTATCATACAACGTGTTGCCCGAATAACTAAAACCAGTGTTGGGCGATATTTTATGACAAGCACCACACGAAACACCATCTAATCCAAGCGAATCGTGCTCTAAATCAGTAATGCCATAAAAAGGATTGCCGTGAAACATTGAGGTAAACCGCCCCATTGGTGCGTGGCACGATGTACATTTGTTTTGAAGTATGCCCGAATGCCCGGGATTAATAGTTATCTCCTGACTTACTTTAGCTCTCCACAAGGGGTCTTTGGCGGCGTTTGCCATCATCGAACTTTCCCAACGCTCTACTAAATTTACATCATTTCCTGATTCATTAATGTTGGATACGTGTGCGGAATCGTAGCCGTGGCAACCACCACAGCTGTTGGATGCTAAAAAGTATTCTCCGTTTACAATGGGTGCTCTGCGTAGTGAATCTTTTAATACTATTAATTCGGCATCAGTATGAAATCTTTTTGCAACTGGTTTAGAAAAGGCGGTGTTAAGGGATTTGAACCCTACAACAAATAATATTACAAGGGAGAGTATAGTAATTTTTTTTATGTTCATAAGCGCAATTATTTATTATGGAGAGCAAAGATAAATAAATAGCGATATAAAAGGAAATGAATTTGTTGGTGAATTTATTTTATGCGTTGGGTGTTAGGGTGAAATCGAGGGTTGACATTACGCCTATTGCGACGGAGTTTCCGGGGATTGTTTTTGTTTGGAAATTGGGGTGTTCGGCGGTGATTGTTTGGTTATTGGCGTGTGCGACGTTTTGCATTTGGTATAAGCCGGCGGCATTGGTGAGGGTGGAGTGGACGGTGCCGAGGACGGTTATTTTTGCATCTTTTATTGGTGCGCCTGTTATTTCGGAGGTTATTACTTTGCCTTTGTAGCCCTGTGCGCCGTTGCCTGCGTATAGTTTGAGGACTTGTTCGAAGATGAATTGTTTTTTTGTTGCTTCGTCGTTTTTGAAGATTTCTTGTCCGTCGAGTGCCATTTCCATAAGGTCGGTGTGGATGTTGTTGAGGGCGTCTATTTTGGTTTGTGCTCCGTTTGTGTTTGCTTGTTCGGCGGCGGTGAATTGTGTTAGTTTGTTATCGAAAGAGGTTTTGGAGTTTGCGAATGTTGTTTGGAATGCTTCGGGCATATGTATATTAATGTTTGGTTAGATTTACATTGGGGGCAAATTAAATTGCTACTCCTTATATATTAGGTGTATATTTATGAGGAATTAAAATTTTAGGAAGGTGAAGGGGGAAACAAATTGTGTTGTGGCGAGATGCCACGTAATAAAAGGCACAAGCGAAAAACTCTTGCGCTAGCAAGTTAGCAGGTAGGGCAGAATCAGTAGTAAAAATGATTTATAACAATGCCCCGCTTTCGAAATTAGAAAATGAAATGAAAGCAATGGCTGGAGTATATAAGAAAAATAACGAATGTACTTTCCCTGATGCAATGAAACTTAGAATACTACACCACGTGGAGCGGGTAAAAATTATATACATTAATTTGAACGTTACAGATATTAAAGTGCTTGATAATATAACAAAAGATTGTGCTTTATATGATAATAACCAACTCCTCTTTATGGTGAAATTGCTGGAAGAACACTACCCTATTTTGTACCCTCGCTACCACTAAAAAAAATATTTAGTTTCAAACAAATGTTGGAGCTAAGGGAGTAGCAATTTTACTTTTACACTCGAAGAGTTAAGGTTTAATCTTTATTCTTTTTACGTTCATTGAAATAATAAATACAAGCGATAATTTCTCTTAAAAACAGGGAAAGAGCAAAAAGGAGCGTTTACGGATATTTTGTGCAAGACATCCGAACACTTGTACAAAATATCGGAGCATTTGTGCACAACATCCGAACATTTTATAAAAACATCACATCTCTTGTGAATAATAACCGATGTTAATTGAAACAAGATGCGAACATTTGTGCAAGGTATCCGAACACTTGCACAAAACATCCGAACATTTGTGCAAAATATCCGAACACTTGTGCAAGACATCCGAACACTTGCACACAACATCGGAACATTTTATAAAAACATCGGATGTTATGTACAGAACATCCGATGTTGTAAGAAGAAGGAGCAAAACGCAATAAAATAGGGCAAAAGTACCAAAAACGAGTACCAGTATTAACTAAAAACAATTAAAAAAACGGCTAATGACCAAACAAAATCTGCCTACCAAATGGGCAGGAAATCAAAAAAAGAATGAAACACCTTGCTTGAGAACAGGCAGATAAAAAAATTAAATTTCAATTAAAATAAATTAAAAAAATTAAGACTATGTTAAATTTATCATATAAAATAATGCAGTACCACTTCTTTTTGAAAGGAATGACAAACTACATAAATACCAATTTTGTGCGGCTTGGAATTTCGAGTGACCAAAAAGATGCTATAGTACTTTTATTTACCAACTGGACTCCAAAAATGGATGCTTACTCTAACGGCAGTACTTACGGACCTGTAAGCATTACCGACATTAATGCACTTTATATTGCCACCAAACTAATAACTACAGGTGTGCAAGGACAAATTTCATCTAATCCTACAGTAACCCTTACAGGTGCTGATTATGCTAACTTAGGAATTGCAAAACCAAAAGCGCGTAGAACACACGTTCCGGCTGTTAAATTTGCTCCTGTAGTATCTTGTATTTCTAACACTACTTTAATGCCTGTGTTTTTTGCTGCTAATCCTAACTTTCCGACTCAAAAAAGAAAGCCGAAAGATGTAAGATTTATTGGTGTTCGTTTGTGTTTTGTTAAAGCAGGCGACCCACCTCCTGTATTTGCAGATTTCGTAACGCAAGACCCAGAAGGACATACAGAGTTTGAAATGCCTGTAACTGCCGACAAAGTAACTTGGGAACTATGGATTATCTGCTATTACATCAGCCCAACAGGCGAAGCAGGACCAGATAGTACACCGTTTATGGTGGTGATTGTGTAAGTAATGATGTGTTATGAATTAAAAAGAGCTCCGCAGAAATGCGGGGCTTTTTTTGGGTTGAGGTATAAATAAGTTATATTTGTACTCTCATCCCCTGAGTTAAAATCCTACATCAAATGAAAAAGATTTATTCTTTAATGGTTTTTGCTTTAATTATAATTAATGTAAAAGCGCAATTATCTGGGACATATACGATTGGTGGTACATTACCTGACTATTCAACTATTTTATCAGCAACTACTGCATTAACAACACAAGGCGTTTCGGGGTCAGTTACGTTTAATATCAGAAATGGAACTTATTATGAATATATTGCAATTACAAGTATTCCAGGTTCTTCGGCTTCTGATACTATAACTTTTCAATCAGAATCAGGAGATTCGAGTTTAGTTAAAATTACATATAACACTAATTCTTTTATGTTTGCAAATAATTGTACTGTTTATCGTGAGTATGGTTATTATAAATTTGTTTTAAAGAATTTAACTATTGAAAATACAAACCAACAGGGATTTGCAATTTTAATCCCTTCCTATTCTGGAGATGTTACTATTAAAAATTGCAGTTTATTATCATCTTTTTTTTCATTGCAAGGTATGAGTAATTGTTGCAATCCAGCAGTCAATTTACTTAATTGTTTTGTAAATGGAAAGATAACTTATGTAGGTACATTAAATGCTGTTGGTACTAATTTTAATTGCCCTTCTCCATTAAACCAATACTCTTTCCTATTTAATGGTGGGGTGTTAATAAATAATAAATTTTATGGGGAAATTAATATGTATTGGGGAGGAAATATTGTTTTTGATTCAAACATTATTTACTCTGGAGGAATAATGTCAAGCAGTGGTACGAATAATATCATAATAAAAAATAATGTATTTCACTACGATCCATTAAGTCAATCAATAAATATATCACAGAATAATGACAGCATACAGTTAATAAATAACGAATTTGGTGGTAAAGTGAATTTTAGTTATGCAAATTTATGTGTTTTTAATAGAAATAAATTTCATTCAAGCTTAACATATAGCGGTCGCAATGCACTTATCTCCAACAACTTTTTTTATTACGATTTCTTTAACTCTTCCATAAAAATATCTTCAAAATATAATAAAGTAAATAATAATAATTTCGCTCCACACTTAACTCTTGATTTTTCACAATCTGATAGTTGTGATTTTAAAAACAATAATGTACCAAAAGGTTGGATAAGTGGCAGTAATAGTACCTTTTCCAATAATAATTATCAAGGTAATATTGTGCCTTGGGATATTAACCCTTATAATTTAAATCCAAATTATGTGGATACTTTAACAGACTTACATACAACTAATCCCCTTTTGATTGGTAAAGGTAGTTACATTCCGACCATTTTAACCGATATTGATAGCTTATCTCGTCCCAATCCTCCATCAATAGGGGCAAATGAAATTTGTTTGTCATCTAATAGTTTTAACTTGTCTTGTGGCGATTCTATAAAACTAACGCTGTGTGGCTTTTATAATAATCCAAGCGTTATTTGGTCACCAACTAATGGGTTAAATGATTCTACAATTTGTAAACCGATGGCAAGTCCAGCGGTTTCAACAACATATTATGCAATGGATACTACGACTGGAATTACTGATTCGTTAAGAGTAAATGTAATTTCTTTTCAGGTAAATTCGTTACCTGATACCATTATCACTTGTGGAGATAGTGTATTATTATACGCAACATTTAATGCTAGCACAACATATCAATGGTTGCCAATAGCAGGATTAAACAATCCCAATATAAGAATACCTGTTGCCAAGCCATTGCAAACTACAACATATACCGTTACAGCAATAAACCCACTTTGCGGAAACACCATTGATTCGATTACAATTAATATTGTTCCATTCCAAGTTCATACTTTGAACGATACTACACTATATTGCGGGGATAGTGTAATGCTTGATGCAACAGTTAGAGCAAATGTAACCTATCAATGGTATCCATTAATAGGATTAAATAATCCTAACATAAGAAATCCGATAGCAATGCCTTTACAAACCACTACTTATACTGTTACAGCCGTTAACCCTTTATGTGGAAGTTCGATTGATTCGATAACATTAAATGTAAATCCTATTCCAGTAGCACAGTTTATTGTTGACTCAATTGTTGGGGTTGTTGCATATTTTCAGAATCAATCCACTTGCGCAACTACCTATCAATGGCATTTTGGCGATGGCGTTAATTCAAATGTTACAGACCCAATCCACAATTACAATTTTATGTCAGGTACTTTTGTCGTATCTTTATTTGCTTGTAATTCTTTTGGGTGCGATACAATAACTCATTCTATTTACATTGCTCCACCGAATGCAATAAAAGAATCATATTCTAATAATTCAATTACTATCTCCCCCAACCCTTTCTCCACCCTAACAACGATTACTTTTTCCTCGGAACAAAAAAATACAATTATAAAAGTAGTAAACGTTTTAGGAGAGACTATCCAACAACTAACAACTAGTAACCAACAACTAACTTTAGATATGAGCAATGTTGCTAAAGGAATTTATTTTGTGAGGATAGAAGATGAGAAGAAAAATGTGGTGAATAGGAAAATAGTGGTGCAGTAAAAAGAACTATCTTTGTAAAAAAAACACTATGAATGCAAACACAATAAAAAAAGAACTGAACACTTATCTTCCTTTGCTAACAGTTAAACAACAACAATTACTTTTGGAAATGGTGAAAAATATTCTTCAGGTTGAACCAACAGAAAAGAGGATAAGTGTAAAACAATATAATGACGAACTAAATGCTTCTATAAAACAAGGTAAAGAAGGTAAGACCATTTCGCATAAACAAATGCTAAAAGAAATGGAGAAATGGTAAGCACAAAAAATGTGCGTATCGAATGGACTTTGCTTGCGAAAGAAGATATGAGGGAGGTGCTTAATTACTACAAACAGAAATCGTTAATAGGATATAATTTAGTTAAAGACGCCATACTTGAAGCAATTATTTCCGCTTCCAAATCTCCAGAAATATTTAAAGCAGATAATTTGAAAAAGGATAATAATGGAAACATTAGAGTATTTACTGTTTATCATACCAGAGTTGCATACGAAATAACTGATTATGGAATATTGGTATTACGATTACGCCATACCAGTCGAGAACCACAGGAATATTAATAAATAGATAGTTGTTGTAAGAATACAGATAACCACTAACCATTAAAATTATTTACTTTTGAAACCCTAATAAACATTTATGCTTACAATAAATCCGAAAGAAGTAAAAACTTCTGAATTTCATAGTTATCTGCTTGGTGCTGTTGCGCCTCGCCCCATAGCATTTGCAAGTACTGTGGATAAAGATGGAAACCCAAACCTTGCTCCATTTAGTTTTTTTAATGTGTTTAGTGCTAATCCTCCTATTGCGGTGTTTTCTCCTTCGCGTAGCGGAAGAACTGGGCATACCAAACATACGTACGAAAATATTAAGGAAGTGCCCGAAGTGGCGATAAACGTGGTGAATTATGAGATGGTGCAACAAACTTCTTTAGCAAGTACCGAATATGCTAAAGGAGTAAATGAGTTTGAAAAGGCAGGTTTTACTGCTATTGCATCAGAAATGGTGAAACCTTATAGGGTAAAAGAGTCGCCTGCTCAACTGGAGTGTATTGTGAAACAGGTAATAGAATTGGGCAAAGAGGGAGGTGCGGGTAATTTAATTATTTGTGAAGTGGTGCTGATGCACATAAATGAAAATGTGCTTGATGCCAACAATCACATTGACCCGCATAAAATAGATTTGGTTGCGCGGATGGGTGGCAATTGGTATAGTAGAGCGAATGGAAATAGTTTGTTTGAGGTGGCGAAACCGCTAATGAATTTAGGGATTGGGGTGGATAAAATTCCTGCTGCTATACGTAATTCAAAAGTGTTGACGGGAAATAATTTGGGTCAGCTTGGTAATGTGGAGCACTTGCCGAGTGATGATGAAGTAATGATTTATAAAAATTCGGGAGCTATTAATGAAGCGTTTGAAATGTACGGAAGTACTAAGGAAAAGCTGGAAGAACATTTGCATCATATTGCAAAAGGGTTGCTCGAAAATAATAAAGTTGGCGAAGCTTGGAAAGTATTATTATCTTTGCATAACAATTAAACACTAATATCTAAATTCTAAAACAAAACACAATGGACGTAACAGGCACTTTAAAAGTAAAAGGGGAAACAGTAAAGGTTTCCGAAAAATTCACAAAAAGAGAATTTGTGATAACAGATAATTCATCATCGCAATATCCTCAACATATTTCTTTTCAATTGGCACAGGATAAATGTGGATTGTTAGACCCATTTCAACTTGGGTCGGAAATAAAAGTTCATTTTAATTTGCGTGGTCGCGAGTGGACAAGTCCACAAGGAGAGTTAAAACATTTTAATTCGCTTGAAGCTTGGCGTTTGGAAAGTGTGAATGCAGGTAGTAATAATACTTCGGCAACTACACCATCATCGGCTGGTAGTATTTCTGAACCTATGTCGGAAACGTTTACTGCAACATCTAAAGACGACGATTTACCTTTTTAGGTTATTCGGCAAGGGCAATAAGTAGCTTCTCCAACTTGCGTTTCATTTCTGTTGGGGTACAATCATAATTATTTGCAAGGAGGGAGAAACAGAGCGTTTCTCCCTTTTTATTTTTTACATATCCGGCATATCCTCTTGCGCGATTCATATAACCACTTTTTGCGTGCAGATTATTTTCGGCAAAAGTACCAACACATAAACCACCCAAAGAACCTGATTTACCTGCAATAGGCAATGAATTATAAAATGTATTAAAGTTTTTATCCTTTGCCATCAATCTTAACATTTCGGTTTGGGTTTTAGTTGTAATAACATTTGCACGTGCTAATCCGCAACCATCATTCATAAAAAAACCAGATACATCCACCCCTTTACTTTTCCAAAACTCGGTAACAATAGTTGTTCCCTCTGCTTCATTTCCATACCCTGATTTTTTATAACTAAGGTAATTGAGAATACATTCAGCAAAAAGATTTATGCTTTTTAAGTTGGTGAGATGAATGATAGAATCCAATGTTGGGGAGTAATTGGTGAATAATAAATGTTTCTGAATAGGTGCTTTAGGTTTGTTTTCATTCCTATCCTTCTGTGTTTCGATTAAACCGCCAACTTTTATTCCCACTTTAATTAAAGCTTTTCGAAATTGCTCTGCACAAAACCTTTCAGGGTCTGGGATGGAACCATCCACTTCATAATTATTTTTGTTGGGAGGAATAGTACCTTCAATTTTATGATAAGAAGAATAAGGTGCGCCGTATATATAAGCATCATCTTCTATGCCTTTAGAAATAACAGAATCAACAATAGTAAAATCATTATTTACTGCGGATATATTTACAAGTTTAGCTTTGCTACCAGTGATTCCTGAATTAAAATACAAGGTGTATTTATTATCTTTATAACATAAACCACAAGCACCCGCACCGTAATAATTGCCCATATCGCCCCATATCCATTGGCTTGGAGTAATGTTGTTGGAGAATATTGAACCATCGCCAACAATGTTTCCAGTTATTTTTTTTATTCCTTTCGCTTTAAGTTTTGCCGCCCATTTATCAAGAATAGTTGTTGTGTCATTATCTTTTTTGAAATATTCCGATTCTAAGGTAGGGTCGCCACCACCAATAATATAAAGGTTTCCATTAATTGTTCCTGTAATAGAATCGCATTTACCATCGTACTTTATTTTTGTTTCAAACTTGAAATCTTTTCCAAGAATAGATAATGCAGCACCTGTTGTGGCTATTTTCATTGTGCTTGCAGGTATTAAACTTATGTTGCTATTGTACTCACAAACGATGGTGTCCTTTTTTACAGGCATCACGCAAATGCTCCATACTGCGTGTTTCAGAGCTTCATCAGCTTTTAATTTTTCTATCTCCTGCTGAAGTTTAGCATTGTGTTGCGCAAACAAAACGGAAGGAAACAATAAAAGAAAAGCAATTGTTTTATTAATCATAAATAAAAAATAGGTTTTAAATC
>CAILDT010000511.1 GCA_903833025.1 uncultured Bacteroidota bacterium
GTATCGCCAATAACAAAACTTCCTGCGGTTACTGTATATCCTTGTTCATACGAAATACTAGACGCGTCATTAACTATAGGAGGTTGTGCAGATGATGGAATATTGTCGTAAGTTCCAATTAACACATCATTTGCATCTTTAACTACAAATTTATACCCAAAACCATTAGATAGCCAAATTTCACCTGTAGGAATACGCCCTGAAGAATCTAAAACAATAGGGTTAGGTTGCGCTACAGTTCCTAAATTAGATGTATAAGTAGCTAAAGGCGTTGTTGTACCAGCCGCATAAGTATAGATTAGACCGCCAGTTAATACATTACCGCTGTCGTCTAAAAATTGAGCGCCTGCACCTGCAAATAGCGATAAAGTAACTGACATATTATTTCCAAGCTACAGCACAAATATCTTGTACTTGTTGTGGTTGTGCTGACACATCAGCACCTTTTTCAAATGATGAACGGTGATATTGTTTAGAAATTTCCACACCATCTTCCATAATGCGAGTAACTTCACGCACTAAAACTGTACCATTTTCGGTTACCGTTATTTGGTCTATTACTATTTCTTTGGTTAATGCCATTTTAATTCTCCTGTTCTGATTAACGAATCCACGCTAATTAAGTTGTGTAATGGGCTGAAAAATAAATATCATTTACATCTGAAAAAGCTGTATTAGTTAAAAAAGAGCCAACTCCCAAAGCAGTTGTTTGAACAAAAACTAACGATGCAGTGTTTGGATCCATATCTAACGCAACTTGCCCTGTAGAAGTAATACCTGCAAATTGACCTAATGAAGCGCCTAGAAAAAGTCTATTTCCACTAGAGTTTGTAAAAGGTAAATTTGATATACGAGCAGTTCCAGTAGAACTTCCTTTGCTAGTTATTGACATATACCCTGAAATAAATACTCTATTTCCTATTTTTGTATATGTACCACCAGTATAGGTAGCACCATAAGTAACACCAGTAGAAGCATTGTTAAAAGAAAGCGTAGGAATCCAATTACCTTTTTCATAGTCATCTAGTGTATTTACATCAGTAGAAGCAGATTGTGTAGCGGGAAACGAAATACCTGAACCTGAAGCGGCGGGGGTAGCATTACCAACACCGATAGTTGTGCCAAATTTACCTGTACTTGCCGCTATTAATGTACCAGATAAACTTAATGAACCTGACCAAGCAGGCGCAGAAGCCGAACCAGCGCTAACTAATATTTCGCCTGAATTACCATATCCAGTTGTTCCGCTGTTAGCTGGTGTTGTTCCTAAATTAGTAGAAAAGCCTAATGCGCCTGTAGCGTTAATCACATGGGCAGATTGCCCTGTTGTTCCCCAAGCAAAATAATATTTAAAGCCATTTCCAGAGCCAACAACAACATCACCATCATGTCCAGAAAAATAAACTGCATTATTGATGCTAAAGAAATCAGAAGGTGTACTTGCACTAAATACAGAGGAGTTCATACCAAACTCACCGTAATAAGTAGAGTCTGTACCTAGATCATTACTCAATACATAGTTTGTAGAAGCGCCCGCCGTTCCTGATTTGTTTTGCATTACTGTTTGTAAATAAGTGTTTGCAACAGTTGCGCCTGAAGCTATATTGCAATTTGAAGCGTTAAAACCA
>CAILDT010000512.1 GCA_903833025.1 uncultured Bacteroidota bacterium
GGTAAATAAATATTATTAGCGAAATAAATCGATTTAGGTTTCGGTCCATTACCAACATCAATATGATTTTGAAAAGGAGTTTCTTTAAACGCATAGTAATTATCTGGCGAAAAATTGTTCCAACTATTATTATAATCTAATGCTTCGTGTTTTAATCCAACAAAATTATTGTACAAACTCAAACTAGTACCCAACACATTAAAATCAGTTTTAAAGCGGCTATCAACTACTGATGCAGGTTGCAAATCAGTGCCCGTAACTCCAGAATAGTTACTGTTCATATATCCTAAAAAATCCTGCGCTGATGAAGAAAGAGAAAGTATAAATAAGGAACAAATAATTAGTATTTTTTTTATCATTTTGTTAGGTGATTAATCTTATATAAGTTAAAGTAAATAATTTTGTTTTGATTTACTTTTCAAATATAAAAAGAATTTATGAAACCAATTGCTTTTTTAATGAAGTTGGTAAACATAAATACTGTTATCGGCACTGCCAACAACTAAATTAATAACGCCTTCATTATTCAAGTCTCCTATGCTGAAAGCCGTTTTACCTGTTAATGGAAAACCCTGCAACAATGCGCCATTATCATCAAACAAATAAAGTTTATTGTTTTTTTCCGATACCACTCCTATGTTTCCTATTAAATCTTCGGACAAGAAAAAAAGTGGTGCTTGTGTTATTGTATCTTTAAATTCGTATTGAAATAATAAAGATTTGGTTGATGAAAAAACTTTCAACTTGTTTCGTGTAAGAAATATAAATTCTTTTTTATCATCATTATTCAAATCATTATATTCGAAATAAGGAGAGGTTTTAAAATCATCCAGCCTTATCTTTTCTATTTTCCCATTCAAACTCAACTTAATTATATTGCCTAATGTATCAGCAGCAATGAGAAACGATTTAGAATAATCTTTACCAGTTTCAATAAAGAAATTAGTAATGCCTTTCGGAAACTGTTCTTTTACTTTTGTACTTGTTTCGCCGTGTCTGTCCAGTAAGTATATTTTTCCTTTGCTATCTACAGCACATAAATGGTCTTTCCCTGAAATCTTGAAATGTTGGATAGGCAGCATAACCACATCATTTGTTTTATCAAATTTGAATCCTGTAACTTGTTCGCCATCGGCTTTGTAACAAATAATTCGTTTATTCTCAGCAGCAATAAAAATGCGGTAGTCTTTATTATTTTCATAATCAACTACTGAAATGGAGTTAGTTGCCGGCGATTTTAATTTAATCGGGAAACCCTTCATATCATTACCATTTCTATCGTACAAATAAATAGCAGAATGTGTATTAAACAGCATTTGCAATTTATTATTCTTTAAAACATCTATTTGAATAATATCACTTATTATTTTTTCGGGCAATTGTTTTGTCCAGATAATTTTACCTGTATTACTTATTAAATATATTTTATTTCCATCGTCCTGCGCAAAAACTTCTTTCGCATTTGTGTTATGATTAATTACCAAATAAGGTTTCGAACTTACTGTTGTATCCAACTTAGCTTCCCATAGCGTACCACTTTCCTGCTTTTGTTCAGGATTATACTTTAAATAAATGCTGCTATAAAAAGCATTATTGTTTACGGTAAATTGTATTCCCACTCCCTCAAATTTCTTTAATAACGATTTTTTAATTCGTAATTCTTTTGCAAACTCATCTGTTAAAAAAGAAGAATAAAAATCCGTAGAGCGCGCAATAGAAGAGTATAGATAAACATTTGCCTGATTGGAAATGTTTTCTGAAAATGTTTTATAATTTTTATTATTGAATAACGTTTTATTGTTTTCGAAATCATTTATAAATGATTTTAATGCTTCAGTTGAATTTCCAAACACAACATAATTATCAACGGAAGTAAAATAAGTTTCTTTTATTTTAGTGAATTGCCAACCAAGCAAATGAGGCAATACTTCGGGCAAGTTTAAATAGGTAATAGTATGATTTCGGAAGCGGGTCGTATCTATCTTTTCCTTTTCTTCTTTACAAACTGTTTTTGCTAAACTATGTAATGAACCAATAGCGTTTTCTATATTATTGGAATGAATAACTGCATACGAATTATCTGTGTAATCAGGTGTTGTGGGTTCGGTAACTACCAATGCCATTTCATTATTAATCCAATTAAGCATAGCGTGTTCAATATTAATATCGTACTTACTATTGATAGTATTAATGTATTGTTCGTAAGGTTGCGAAAGATGTTTTGCACTCAAATACTTTTTATAATCCTGATGAAAAGATTTAATATTACTGATTCCAAAGAATACTAATAAAGATGTTTTGGAAGAAATAACTTTTGTGAGTTCTATTGTTTTAGGTTTTTGTTTTGTAAATAAATTTAAAAAAGTATTGGTAGAATCATTTGCTTGTGTAAAACCATTTAAAACTAACGCGTTTGGTTTAATTGTTACATCCCATCCCGAACAGTCAGCAAAATTAGATAATGCGTTAACTTCGTTTTTATTATCCGAAGAGGTAAAACGATTAAGCAGCTTAGGAAAGTTTTTATAATTAATATAAATATTCGCATCTACATTTTTACCAGCGGTAGAAATAACTTTACTAAAATATTTATCTTTAGCTAATGAAACACCAGATTTTAATTGACGAATAGCATCTTCCACCAAACTCTGTTTTGCACTCATCATTAATGTTCCATTAAGAAAAGCAAAGTAGATTTGGCTTTTGTCTTTCGGATGAATAGTGCCAATATTAACTCCAACATAATCAGTATAAGTAGGTATCGCTTTATTATTAATTGTTTTCAAAAACTCATCAACCGTTGATTGATGAGTAATATTAGGCAAACTATATACATACAAATAATTAAAAGTGTTATCAACTGCTATGTGTGCCGAAATAAATGCAGAATGATTATCTATCAACTCTTCTACATCAGCATTTAAAGAAATTAATGAGTCGATATATTTTGCGTTGGCATTA
>CAILDT010000513.1 GCA_903833025.1 uncultured Bacteroidota bacterium
AGAGCAGAGTTTATTGTTTCATTGCTTCTAAACTTCGAATCTGCCATTTCTGTTCTACTTTTTCCGGTAATGGCAAGCACCAGTATTTCCGCCATTGTATTGCTGTAACCGCTGCCAATTGCCCATTCATAAATTGAATCTTTTAATAACTGTGGAATAATAAAACTAATATTTTTAAAATCTTTGTAAGGACCTACCAATATAGAAAGATCACCTTTCTTAAGCAATATTTTTAATTGTCTGCTTTTTTTTATTGCCTTCAGCACTCCTACAAATGCTTCTTCCATTGTTGCAGCATTTTCAATAAGCCAAGGTTTACCATAGGTTAAATCGTTATTCTTCAAAACAAAAAAGAAAGTTACTTTTTTCAATTGTTTTATAATTTATTAAAACTAACCTTTTCTATCCACTCCTTTTCTTTTATCTGTAGGTTTTACATAACATCACTTTGTTAACAAGTATTTTTAATTTTTGATAGAATTTCAAACAACTTAACTTTCATAAAACCTACTTCCCTTTGTTTACGGCTTATTAAGGCATTACTCAAAATAAGACACCGTTAAAAAAAGATTTTAGATGATCATCTAAAATCTTTTATAGCTCATCTAAAATATTTATATGCTCATTAAAAATATTTTATAGCTCATCTAAAATATTTTATAGCTCAATGAAAATCTTTTGTAGCTCATCTAAAATATTTATATGCTCATTAAAAATATTTTGTAGCTCATCTAAAATAGTTTATAGCTCAATTAAAATCTTTTATCACTCAATTAAAATTATTTATAGCTCAACTAAAATAGTTTATAGTTCAACGAAAATGTAAAAACAGAGGAAAAGAAGTAGAAAAAAGATAAGAAAGTAGAGGTAATTTTTATGCTGGCACGAGCGAAAAACGCTCGCGCCAGCGGGGGAAATAAAACAAGAAATACAGAGTTTTTGTATTTTAATACAGGAATCCTGTATTAAAACTCGATACGGATATTCCGTATATTGATACGGAATATCCCTATTTATCAATTGCACAATCCTCCGAAACCCCTATTAACACTCAAAAGTTGATTTCCATAAAAAAATGCCTGCATTTTTTGTATTGTAAATGCAATTAATTTTGCAACGATGAAGAAAAATAAATTACATAAAAAACAACTACTAATACTAAACCAGTTTTCGCATTATGCGAAATGTTGTTTTTGTTTTTTCGACCATCCTCCCGCGTAAAGTACATATTACCTCTGCGTCATACTGAACTTGCCAGCCGTGAACTTGTTTCATCGGTTTCAGTATCTCAATCAACATTGTCATTCTGAGTACAACAAAGAATCTCAAAACAATAAAACAATTGTCATTCTGAACTTGCCAGCCGTGAACTTGTTTCATCGGTTTCAGAATCTAAAAACAATAAAATAAATTATTAATTAAAAAAACAAAAAATCTTTTGTACTTTTGTATAAAAGAGTTTTTGTTTTTATTTCAATGAAAAGAGTTGTATATATATTTCTATTGATTGTATTCAGTACAAACGCTCAAAACCTGGTTCCTAACCCAAGTTTTGAAACTATTACCACTTGCAATTTGAATAGCGCGGGTTTGGGGTCAATTGGATTCGCTCCACCTTGGAATAATCCAACCATTTCAACTCCTGACTTGATGAATCTTTGTTCAACAAATTATTTTAATAGTGTTCCATCTAATGGTTATGGTTATCAAGTTCCGAATTTTGGTAATGGTTATGCAGGATGTGTTTTTTATGATAATAATAATTAGATAA
>CAILDT010000514.1 GCA_903833025.1 uncultured Bacteroidota bacterium
ATCTCCTTTTAGTTGATACGTTCCCAATCCAATAGAATCCATTTTCCTACTTATAATAATCGGTTGTATGCGTCAATTTTTTCAAATGCTGGTTTCTTTGCTTCTTTTGCTGCCTTTGCTTCTTTAATCTCTTTTTCGGCTAATGCAATATAAGGATTTTTTGTAAAAAGTATATACGGCAAACTATATAACACAATACTACCGACAGATATGAATGCAGTTGTGGGTATCTTCTTATAACACATCGCAACTACTGCGGAAGCAATCACTATTAATGCATCTCCTCCATAGATTACTCCGCCCAAGTCTTCGGCATACTTCTTTAGAACATCTATCATTTCATTATTTCTGATAGGTATATTACGTAATACACCAAAGTAAAAGAGAGAATCATGTACTAATTGAATTATGACTAAGAGTAACATAAAAAAGATTGGATTCCATCCAAATTTATCAAAGAACAAGTTCGTATAAATATAACGGGCAATAATGAAGCCTATAAAAATTACCATAACATCCACAAGTACTGCAAGTATATTGAATTGATCATACCATTCATTTAAATATTTCCCACCCGTTTTGTTATAACGCGCTAAAAAAAGCACTACAACATCAATTGTCAAAATTGCAACGAAAATATACATCAGGTCGGAAACATCAGTAAAATTTGATATATTTTCGAACTCCATCTATTATACCCCGCCAATTTTAATTAAAGAGCGACCAAATAAATATAATATATTAATAGAAATGTCGGATATGCAAACACCTCATAAACCTGGATTTAAACAGCGCATGAAAGATAAATTTGCAAAACATACATCAAGTCTTAAAGGACATATAAGTGCTCTTCACCAAGGTGCTGTGTCTCAAAAATACGATATGAAATCAATTATATCTGCGGTTACAACTTTTACATTTGCGATTGCCATGATAGTTATAGGTGCTATATTAGTTGCAGATGAAAAACTTATAGATAAGAATATGCCTGACAAATCAAGTCAGTTTAATTATGGAATGGGTGTAACATTTTGTTTGCTTGGTTCCTTAGTTATTGTATATTGTTTGTTTTTATTCACAAAACATTTGTTACATAAATGATTTATTTGGAAATTTATATAATTCACTTTTTTCTTCATAGATACTTAAACCATTATTAGTATTATATGTAGGTGGCCCCATCGTCTAGTTGGTTTTAGGACACAGGCCTTTGAAGCCTGCGACTTCGGTTCGAATCCGAATGGGGCCTCTTTCCGATATCGTATAACGGCTTAGTATAAAAGTAGTGTATCTGCTAATATAAATGGCTTTCACCCATTAGATCGGGGTTCGATTCCCCGTATCGGAATTTTTTTCAAATTATGATAATAATTTCAAAGAAACTAATAGATGGACTTTTTTAAGAAAATATTTGAAAAGAAAAATAATTCAAATAATTCAAATGTAAAAATGAAAAATAAGAACGAAAAAGATCCAATTGTTACAATTAAAACAAATGCGTACAAACGAAAAACAAGAAAAACAAGAAATCCAAACAATCGTGTTCGTTTTACAAACAACAAACTAGAAAATACTTATGGAAATAATGAATGGAAAGAATCAAGAAAAAGTGGTTATGTAAATAAAACAAATATGTCATATATACCTTCCTATGCAAATCATGTAAATAGAGTAAGAAAAACAATAAAACATCGTAACAATACTTTACGTAGAGTAAATGGTACGTATTCAAGAAATAAACGTGTTCGCAAAATACCTTATGAAACGACGAATGATACATTGGTAAATAGTAATGGAAGAGACAAACTTTATTTAGGCAATTTGAGTAATTTTATGAATGGACCATAGGGTTTAAAGTTGTTTTCGTATATTATATAGGCCCTTGTAGCGCAGTGGATGTAATATTTTTTTGAATATTAACACACAACGCGTCGGCCTTCTAAGCCGAAGATCGTGAGTTCGATCCTCACCAAGGGTATTTTTTCAATATAA
>CAILDT010000515.1 GCA_903833025.1 uncultured Bacteroidota bacterium
AATAACCATTTTAAATATCATTATTTTATCTACTTTTGATAAAAATATTTGTAAAAATGAAACACTTAAAAAATACTTTCTTTATTTCCTTTGGCATTTTATTAATGTTATCGTGTAGTTATCAAAACACAAGTTTAGTAACTATTAGTAATAATAAAGAGCTGACAACAAACAGCGGAATGTTGCCAACTGATTCGCTTCAAAAATCGAAAAAGAAATACGACCCTACCCAATACTCAACTGGTAAATTTAATGAAGCTGATGTGGAGGGTGGTTGTCCGCAAACCGGCTTAGGTAGCGACCCCGATTTGAACGCTTTGAAAAACAGAGATCTTCCACCAGCAAAATATAATAATGAAACAATATCCGACATAACAGATAAATTTACTCAATTATTGCCAAGAGGCATACACCGCAGTAAATGGTCGGCTAATGATTTAGAAACAGCTGCTTCGTTAGAAGAGATGGGAATGGCTGTGGAAGGGTATATACTTGGCTATACACACGAGGGCGAGGAAGCGTGTAATTGTAAATCGAAGGTGGAAACAGATTATCACCTTTGGTTAGGTATAAAACCTGATGCTGACAAAAAAGATGCGTTGGTAGTGGAGATTTCGCCTCGCCTTATAGGTGCTAACCCAAACTGGATAAAGGAATTGCATAATCTAAAAAACAATAAACCACTGGTGCGTATCTCAGGCTGGCTAATGTGGGACGAGGAACACGAAGACCAATTAGGTAAAACAAGAGCGTCGCACTGGGAAATACATCCTATTCATAAAATAGAAGTAAAAGAGGGTGCCAACTGGAAGAAAATTTAGACTAAAAACGAATCTTTTTACGTTTCCTTCAATTAATTTTGGTTTTGTGTGAATACAACCGTACTTTTGTGAAAATTAATTAATCACCTTAACTTTAATAAATGGAAGAATTAACAAAAACAATAAATAGTTTAAAAACAAAAGTAGAACAATTAACAGGCTTACATCAACAACTTAAAAAGGACAAAGAACAAGTATCAGCAGATAATAAGGAATTGCTTAAAACAATTGAAGAACAGAAAACTACAATTGCTCAATTAGAAAACAATAACAAACAATTAAACGAAAAAAGTACCGAACAACAAGAACAAGTAATAACAGAAACAAAGATTAAAATTAATGAGTTGGTGCAGGAAATTGACAATTGCATTGCTCTTTTGAAGTAAACAAAAAAGTAAAAAATGTAAAATTTAGTAATGCTAAAGTTTACATTTGAAATAAATAAAAGATGACAGAGGTATCGTTAAAAGTTTTGATTGCAGGGCGCACTTATCCTATAACTGTGAAACAGGAGGATGAACAAATGGTGCTTAATGTGGCAAAAATGATTACTGATAAAGTGAAAGAAATGGAGCAAAATTACGCTATACGTGATAAGCAGGATTTACTTGCTATGACAGCGTTAAACTTATTGGTTGCCCAGCAAAATACACCTAAAAAATCGCCAGAGCTTGAAAAAGAAATTAATCAACTCGATTTATTTATTTCCGAATACCTTCAAAAAGAGAGCATTCCTTTGTAGTTTGCCGTTTGTTAACAAACGTGTGTAAACAAAATTATCTGTTTCAATTTTAGCGTGCCCTTCAAAACTTTACTTTGGCTCCTTGAAAGGAAAAGGAAGGGATATTTATAGTATTAACTATTTTAACATTTTATTAAAACAATGGACACAACAGCAATAATTATTGCAGCAGCAACAGCCCTTTTTGGGATACTCATAGGAGTATTAGTTACATCAATGATGATTAAAAAATCGAGTACCGCAAAAGCAAGCATCATTATCAAACAAGCCGAAGAAAAA
>CAILDT010000516.1 GCA_903833025.1 uncultured Bacteroidota bacterium
AATATTGGAAAAAGTTAGTTTTGATAAAACGCTTTTCCGCAAAGAACTCACAAAGGCAGTAAAATGGCTTAAACCAGATGAGAAGATGATGTTGATGGTGTGGTGCTTAGCAACATTTGGCAATCAATATAAAGATGTGATAAAAGAAGTTTTTAAAAACATCACAAAATCTTAATCTGGATTTATAAAATCCAAATTTCTTTTTAACCCCGTAAATTTTGTTCGCTTAACAGCCGAATCCTTAAACACACGTTTAAAGGTTTCTTCTGTTAATTCGTAAAAATCTTGTTTTGTCATTTGCAAAAGTTGCCCGTTAGCATTAAAATGTGACTCTTGGTGTGGTTTGCTAAAACTATTCCAAGGGCATACATCCTGACAAACATCGCAACCAAATGCCCAATTATTAAACTTGCCTTTCATCTGCGCAGGTATGTTTTCTTTTAATTCAATAGTAAAATACGAAATGCATTTGCTGCCATCTACCACGTACGGCGCAACTATCGCCTCTGTTGGGCAGGCATCTATACAGCGGGTGCAGGTGCCGCAATAATCTTTTATCGGTCCGTCGGTTTCCAAATCCAAATCAATAATTAGTTCGGCAATAAAATAAAAAGAACCACTTTGTTTGTTTATCAAATTACCATTTTTACCAATCCAACCCAAGCCGCTTTTTTTTGCCCACGCTTTATCAAGTACCGGCGCAGAGTCCACAAAAGCACGACCATCCACATCGCCAATGTTTTCTTTTATAAAAATTAATAACTCATTCAACTTTTCTTTTATCACAAAATGATAATCTTTACCGTACGCATATTTACTTATTTTGGGCGCATCTTCATTTTGTTTTTCAGCAGGAAAATAATTTAATAATAGCGAAACCACCGATTTTGCACCCGGCACAAGCAAACGAGGGTCCAGCCGTTTATCAAAATGATTTTCCATATAACTCATCGTTCCCTGCATTTTATTTTTGAGCCAGTTTTCTAAACGGGGTGCTTCTTCCTCCAAAAAATCTGCTGATGATATTCCGCAATAATCAAAACCTAAGCGACGTGCTTCCGTTTTTATTAATTGAGTATTTAGGGCAATGTTCACTTTTTTATTTTTGATAAAAGTAAGTTTATTATTAATACTTGGGGCAAAAAAAAGAGGGACAACTTTCATTATCCCTCTTTTAATTTTTATTAATGATTAATTCTATTCGTCATCTTCCACTTCTTCCAACTCTTTTTTAGCAGCAAGCATTTTTTCGTATTCCTCTTGCGAACCAACAATTAAGTTGTCATACTGTCTCAAACCCGTACCAGCAGGTATTAAATGTCCTACAATTACGTTTTCTTTCAAGCCTAATAAATGGTCAACTTTACCAGCTATTGCAGCTTCGTTCAATACTTTTGTAGTTTCTTGGAAAGATGCCGCACTCATAAAGCTATTAGTTTGTAACGATGCACGAGTAATACCTTGCAACACTTGGTTACTAGTAGCAGGTATCGCTTCGCGAGCTTCAATAGGTTTCATATCGCGGCGTTTCATTGATGAATTTTCATCTCTTAATTTACGAGCACTAATAATCTGTCCTGCTTTATACAAGGTAGAATCACCAGCATCAGTAATCACCACTTTGCCATACAAGTTATCGTTTTCAATCATAAACGCAGCTTTGTTTATCAATTGTTTTTCAAGGAAAGTAGAATCTCCCGCTTCGCTGATATCTACTTTACGCATCATTTGACGAACAATAACTTCAAAATGTTTATCATTAATTTTCACACCTTGCAAACGATACACCTCTTGCACCTCATTTACCAAATACTCTTGTACAGCAGTTGGTCCTTTAATAGCAAGTATATCAGCCGGAGTAATTGCGCCATCGCATAACGGCTCACCTGCTTTAATGAAATCGTTTTCTTGAACCAAAATGTGTTTTGATAACTGAACAAGGTACGTTTTCTTTTCGCCTGTTCTCGATTCTACCATCACTTCACGGTTACCACGTTTAATTTTTCCAAACGTAACAATACCATCAATTTCAGAAACCACTGCAGGATTACTTGGGTTACGTGCTTCAAACAATTCCGTAACACGCGGTAAACCACCTGTAATATCACCCGATTTACCCGACGAACGCGGAATCTTAACTAATATTTGTCCAGTTTCAATCTTATCGTTATCATTAACTATCACGTGTGCACTTACTGGAATATTGTAAGTACGAACCACTTCTTTGTTAACCATAATCTTAATTGCAGGGTTCTTACTCTTATCACGAGTTTCCACAATTACTTTTTCCTTAAATCCTGTTTGCTCATCGCTTTCTTCACGGAAAGTAATACCTTCTTCAATGTTCTCGAACTCTAATTTACCAGCAAATTCAGAAACAATAACAGCGTTAAACGGATCCCAATCGCATACCAATGTGCCTTTCTTAATCTTCGTATTTCCTTTAACATATACTTGCGAACCGTAAGGAATGTTACCTGTAGTTAACACAATTTTAGTGGTAGCATCAATAATACGCATCTCTGCCGAACGACCAATAACAACATCCTGCGTATCTTTTCCTACTTTACGTTTTACTGTTTTTAATTCGTCAATCTCAATAATCCCATCGTATTTAGCTTCTATTTTAGAAACCGCAACCGAACCACCCGCAACACCACCTACGTGGAATGTACGAAGTGTTAATTGAGTTCCTGGTTCCCCGATTGATTGAGCTGCAATAACACCAACTGCTTCACCACGCTGAACCATTCTGCCTGTTGCCAAGTTACGTCCGTAACATTTTCCACAAACACCGTTTTTGCTTTCGCAAGTCAATACCGAACGTATTTCTACTGATTCAATAGGGTTTTCAGCAATAGTTTTTGCAGCATCTTCGGTTACCTCTTCTCCTGCCGCGATAATTAATTTTCCTGTTAAAGGATTATAAACATCGTGAACAGTAGTTCTTCCTAAAATTCTATCATATAAAGATTCAACCACCTCATCATTTTTCTTTAATGGAGTAGCCACCAAACCACGCAATGTTCCACAATCTTCAATAGTGATAATAACATCCTGCGCCACATCCACCAAACGACGAGTTAAATAACCAGCATCGGCAGTTTTCAAAGCCGTATCTGCAAGTCCTTTACGCGCACCGTGAGTAGAAATAAAATACTCAAGGATGGATAAACCTTCTTTAAAGTTAGATAAAATCGGGTTTTCGATAATCTCACCACCGCCAGCACCTTTTTGCGGTTTCGCCATCAATCCACGCATACCACCCAACTGACGAATTTGCTCTTTAGAACCCCTCGCACCTGAATCCAACATCATAAACACTGGATTAAATCCTTGACGGTCGTTAGTTAAAGTATGTAATACTTTAGCGGTTAGGCGAGAGTTAGTATGTGTCCAAATATCAATAATTTGATTATAACGCTCGTTATTAGTAATAAAACCTGCATTGTAATTCCCAACAACTTCCTCCACTTGAGCGTTTGCTTCAGCAATCATTTTTCCTTTATCTTCAGGAACTACCACATCGCCTAAGTTAAACGAAAGCCCACCACGGAAGGCATGCATATAACCCAATGTTTTTATTTCATCCAAAAATTTCGCTGTCTTAGCCATACCGGTTTCTTTTACAATATTCCCGATAATATCTCGCAACGATTTTTTTGTCAATAACTCATTAATATAACCTACTTCTTTCGGTACTACCTGATTGAATAAAATACGACCTACGGTGGTTTCAATTAATTTATTCACTTCTTTCTTCCCTTCCATCACCTTAATGCGAACTTTAACCCAAGCGTGTAAATCCACACGTTTTTCGTTGTACGCAATAACGGTTTCTTCTTGAGAATAAAAAATCAACCCTTCGCCTTTTACTTTTTCTTCTTTTGTTGTTTTTTTACCTTTGGTCATATAATATAAACCAAGCACCATATCCTGAGAAGGTACAGCCACTGGAGCACCATTAGCAGGGTTCAAAATATTATGAGAAGCAAGCATTAACAATTGAGCTTCCAATATAGCAGCGTGCCCTAATGGAACGTGAACCGCCATTTGGTCACCATCGAAATCCGCATTAAATGCAGTACAAGTTAACGGGTGCAACTGTATCGCTTTCCCTTCAATTAATTTCGGTTGAAATGCCTGAATACCTAATCTGTGTAATGTTGGAGCACGATTCAAAAGAACAGGATGGCCTTTTAATACACTTTCCAAAATATCCCAAACAACAGGTTCCTTTCTATCAACTATTTTCTTTGCTGATTTTACAGTCTTAACAATACCACGCTCAATCATTTTACGAATGATAAACGGTTTGAATAATTCTGCCGCCATATCTTTTGGCAATCCACATTCGTGCAATTTCAAATCTGGTCCTACAACAATTACCGAACGTGCCGAATAATCCACACGTTTTCCTAATAAATTCTGACGGAACCTACCTTGTTTACCTTTTAACGAATCTGATAAAGATTTCAACGCACGGTTCGATTCTGTTTTCACAGCATTCGATTTACGTGAGTTATCAAACAATGAATCTACTGATTCTTGAAGCATACGTTTCTCATTACGTAAGATAACTTCAGGAGCTTTAATTTCTATTAATCGTTTTAAACGATTGTTACGAATAATAACACGTCTGTATAAATCATTTAAATCAGATGTAGCAAATCTTCCTCCATCCAATGGCACCAACGGGCGCAATTCTGGCGGAATAACAGGAACGATTTTTACAATCATCCACTCCGGACGATTTTCTACGTGGTCGTTTGCGTGGCGGAAACCTTCAACCACTTGAAGACGCTTTAACGCTTCATTTTTACGTTGTTGAGATGTTTCAGTGTTTGCTTTATGACGCAAATCAAAAGATAGTGCATCTAAATCAACACGAGCCAAAAGAGCTTGTAATGCTTCTGCACCCATCTTTGCAATAAATTTATTTGGGTCGTCATCATCCAAATACTGATTTTCTTTTGGCAAAGAATCAAGAATATTCAAATATTCTTCTTCTGATAAAAAGTCAAGGTAATTAACTCCGTCAGCTGCCTTTGCACCAGCATTTACTACCACATAACGCTCGTAGTAAATTATCATATCCAATCTCTTTGTTGGTAAGCCCAACAAATAACCTATTTTATTTGGTAACGATTTAAAATACCAAATATGCGCAACAGGAACCACCAATGCGATATGTCCCATACGCTCTCTACGTACTTTTTTTTCTGTTACTTCCACTCCGCAACGGTCGCAAACAATTCCTTTGTAACGAATCCGTTTATATTTACCACAAGCACATTCCCAATCCTTAACTGGTCCAAAAATTCGTTCACAAAACAAACCACCCATTTCAGGCTTGTATGTTCTGTAATTGATGGTTTCTGGTTTTACTACCTCACCGCTCGAGCGTTCCAGAATTGCTTCTGGTGATGCCAAACTGATAGTAATTTTGGAGAAATTACTTTTTAATTTTTGATCTCTTCTGTTGAAAGCCATTTTATTATTTATTTTAAAAGATTATTAATAGAAAGATTCAAGTTTCAGGTTCCAAACAACATTATCGTTATTTGAAACCTGAAATGAAATAAAGATTTAATCAAGCGTAATATTCAATCCCAATCCTCTTAATTCGTGCAACAATACGTTGAACGATTCAGGTATTCCCGGAGTTGGCATATTATCACCTTTCACAATAGCTTCGTAAGCTTTAGCACGTCCTACTACATCATCCGATTTAATAGTAAGTATTTCCTGAAGGATATTGGCAGCACCAAATGCTTCAAGAGCCCAAACCTCCATCTCACCAAATCGCTGACCTCCGAATTGAGCCTTACCTCCTAATGGTTGTTGTGTAATCAATGAATATGGTCCTATAGAACGGCTGTGCATCTTATCATCAACCATATGTCCAAGTTTCAACATATAGATAATACCTACTGTAGCTGGTTGGTCAAATTTTTCACCTGTTCCACCATCAGTTAAGAAGGTACGACCATAACGTGGCAAACCTGCCTTATCAGTCCACTCATTCAACTGGTCAGTTGATGCGCCATCAAAGATAGGAGTGAAGAATTTTTCACCCAAAGTTTTACCTGCCCAAGCCAAAACAGTTTCATAAATCTGACCTAAGTTCATACGTGAAGGTACGCCAAGCGGGTTCAATACAATATCAACTGGAGTTCCATCATCCAAGAAAGGCATATCCTCATCACGCACAATACGTGCAACAATACCTTTATTTCCGTGACGACCAGCCATTTTATCACCTACTTTTAATTTACGCTTTTTAGCAATATAAATTTTAGCAAGTTGCATAATTCCTGATGGCAATTCATCCCCAATAGTTACCGCAAACTTCTTACGTTTATGTAATCCTAACAAATCATTATATCTGATATGATAGTTGTGAAGCAATGTTTTTATTTTCTCATTCGTCTCCTTATCAGTCGTCCATTTACCTGGATTAACAGTAGTGTAATCAATCTTTTCTAAAATCTTTTGATTAAACTTAATGCTCTTTCCAACCACTTCTTCCTTCAGAATATTGTTAACTCCTTGAGAGGTTTTACCATTTACCAAAGTCGTTAATTTATCAACTAACTTTGCCTTTAAAGTAGCTAAATCAGCATTGTGTTCTTTGTCAATTTTGTCTAACAAAGGTTTTTCTTCTGATTTCGATTTTTTATCTTTTACAATTCTAGAGAATAATTTTTTGTCAATTACAACTCCACGCAAAGATGGAGGTGCTTTTAATGATGCATCTTTCACATCACCTGCTTTATCACCAAATATAGCACGTAAAAGTTTTTCTTCTGGCGATGGGTCAGTTTCCCCTTTTGGAGTTATTTTACCAATTAATATATCACCTTCTTTTACTTCTGCACCAATACGAATCAATCCGTTTTCATCAAGGTCTTTAGTAGCCTCTTCGGAAACGTTAGGAATATCAGCAGTTAATTCCTCCAAACCACGTTTTGTATCACGCACTTCCAAAGAATATTCATCAATATGAACAGATGTGAAAATATCTTCTCTCGCAACTCTTTCAGAAATAACAATCGCATCCTCAAAGTTATACCCTTTCCAAGGCATAAACGCCACTTTCATATTTCTTCCTAAAGCTAATTCACCATTCTGTGTCGCATACCCATCACACAATACTTGTCCTTTTGTAACTTTTTCACCTTTTCTTACAATTGGTTTCAAGTTGATACAAGTACTTTGGTTGGTTTTACGGAACTTAGTAAGTTTATATTTTCTTACATCTTCATCAAAAGAAATTAATTTTTCTGATTCCGAACGGTTATAACGAATTACAATTTCATTTGAATCAACATACTCAACTACACCTTCGCCTTCAGCATTAATCAACACACGAGAATCGCGAGCAACCAATGGCTCTAATCCTGTTCCAACAATTGGAGCTTCAGGACGCAATAACGGTACTGCTTGGCGTTGCATATTCGAACCCATCAACGCACGGTTAGCATCATCGTGTTCCAAGAAAGGAATTAACGAAGCTGCAATAGATGCAATTTGATTAGGAGCAACGTCCATCAAATGTAATTTTTCCGGGTCAACAACAGGAAAATCTCCTTCGTAACGTGCTTTTACTTTAGCATCTATAAAGTGTCCTTTAGAATCGATTGGCGCATTTGCTTGTGCAATTGTTTTCGAATCTTCTTCTTCCGCACTTAAATAAATTACATCTTTATCTACATCCACTTTACCGTTTGTAACAGTCATATATGGTGTTTCAATAAATCCTAGTTTGTTTATTTTTGCAAATACACAAAGCGAAGAAATCAAACCAATATTCGGTCCTTCCGGAGTTTCAATAGTACATAAACGACCATAGTGAGTATAGTGAACGTCACGCACCTCAAAACCTGCTCTCTCTCTTGATAAACCACCTGGTCCTAGTGCTGATAATCTTCTCTTATGAGTTAATTCAGCCAATGGATTGGTTTGATCCATAAATTGAGATAACTGATTTGTCCCGAAGAACGAGTTAATTACTGATGATAATGTTTTAGCATTAATCAAATCAGTAGGCGTGAACACCTCGTTATCACGAACGTTCATACGTTCACGAATAGTACGAGCCATACGAGCCAATCCAACACCAAACTGTGAATACAATTGTTCACCAACGGTACGCACACGTCTGTTACTCAAGTGGTCAATATCATCCACATCTGCTTTTGAATTGATAAGCTCAATCAAATATTTGATGATACAGATAATATCCTCTTTAGTCAATGTTTTGTGATCCATTGGTGTTGTCAGGTTCAACTTTTTGTTGATTCTGTAACGACCTACCTCTCCTAAATCATAACGTTTGTCCGAGAAAAATAATTTGTCAATAATACCACGCGCTGTTTCTTCATCAGGTGGTTCAGCATTACGCAATTGACGATAGATATGCTCCACAGCTTCTTTTTCAGAGTTGGAAGTATCTTTTTGTAATGTGTTATAAATAATTGCATAGTCACCTGCATTTACATCTTGTTTATGTAAAATAACAGATTTAACATTTGCGTCAATAATCAATTCTATATGGCTATCATCCAAAATC
>CAILDT010000517.1 GCA_903833025.1 uncultured Bacteroidota bacterium
TTTACCAAGCAATTGATTTATATTTCCTCTTTCGAAATACGCTTGTATGTTATTAGTCGGGTCTTCCTTTATAGCGAGTGTATAATCTTCAATCGCACCTGCGTAATTGGTACATTCTGCTTTAGCAGCAGCACGCACTATATATACTTTTTTATATTTTGCAGATAACATTAATGCTTGGTCGAAATCCTTTATTGCATCTTCACAATAATTCATCTTCAGTTTTACCACACCTCTGTTATAGTGCGCATAATAATCTCCCGGCGAGTCTTCCAAAACTTTATTAAACAGCGGCATTGATTCCTGATACTTTTCTGCTTTAGCAAGATTCATTGCTTCAGAAAGTAATTTTTTATTGTCTTGCGCATTGCCATAAATAAATAGTGAGCAACAGAACAAAATAAGAATTGTCTTCTTCATAAAAAGTAAATAATGAGAGAACAAAACTATATATTTTTTTTGTTGTAGAATAAACATTAATGCGATTAGCGATAAAACCAACTTCTATTACTGCTTGTATGTTTAAATTTCATACGTTTGTAAAAGAATAAATAATCGAAAAATGAAAGTATTAAAATTTGGCGGCACATCAGTAGGTTCTGCCGAACGCATGCAGGCATTAGTTTCATTAATAAATGACGGAACACCCAAGATAGTTGTGTTGTCAGCAATGAGTGGCACTACTAATGCTTTGGTGGAAATTGCAAACTCTTTATATTTCAAGGAAAACGATAAAGCAAAGATACTTATTGATACATTAGAATTAAAATACAAAGATGTTATCCAACAACTATACAAATCAAAGGACGCATTGAACAAAGGGGCAGAACTCATTACTTCACACTTTGATTACCTGCGTTCATTCACTATTGATTTGTTTACCATAAATGAAGAGCGAGCAATTCTTGCACAAGGCGAATTACTTTCCACTGCATTGTTTCATTATTATTTAGAAGAACTTAATATCGAATCTGTATTACTTTCCGCACTTAACTTTATGCGTATAGATGAAAATGAAGAGCCAGATATGAAGTATATAAAAGAAAATACAAAAGCAGAATTAAATAAATATCCGACAGTTAAGTTATTTATTACTCAAGGATATATTTGCAGAAATGCGTTTGGCGAAATAGATAATTTAAAACGCGGAGGAAGTGATTATACAGCCACTATTATTGGTGCAGCTGTTAAAGCAGATGAAATAGAAATATGGACTGACATAGATGGGATGCACAATAACGACCCAAGAATAGTAGAAAACACTCACCCTATTTCCGAATTATCTTTTGATGAAGCAGCCGAGCTTGCTTATTTCGGAGCAAAGATATTGCACCCTACCTGCATACTTCCTGCACAAGTAAATAACATTCCTGTACATTTATTAAATACAATGCAGCCAAATGCAAAAGGAACTTTAATCAGTTCTAAAACAACAGCAGACAGTATTAAGGCAGTTGCTGCTAAAGATGGCATTACTGCAATAAACATTAAATCAGGACGGATGTTATTAGCGTATGGTTTTCTACGCGCTGTGTTCGAAATATTTGAACGCTTCAAAACTCCAATTGATATGATTACTACTTCCGAAGTTGCTGTATCATTAACTATTGATAACACTAAAAACATAGATGCAATAGTAAAAGAACTAAAACAATTTTGTACTGTAGAAATAGATATTGATTTAACAATAGTATGTATTGTCGGCAGTTTCTCTGCGGAAAAACAAGGATATGCAATGCGAATTTTTGAAGCATTAAAAGATATTCCTATCCGTATGATTTCTTATGGTGGTAGCGAAAACAATGTATCGGTCTTAATAGATAGCAAATTAAAAAAGGATGCATTAATTGCACTTAACAAAGGATTATTCTAAACAATTATGTTCAATCAGGAAACGATAAATAAATTAAAATCCATTCCCACTCCATTCTATTATTACGATTTGGAGGTGCTGAAACAAACGCTCCACTTAGCAAAAACAGAAAGTGAGAAGTATAATTTTATAGTCCATTATGCACTAAAAGCAAATGTTAGCAATGAAATATTAAACATTATTAAATCATATAACATAGGTGCCGACTGTGTTAGTGGCAATGAAGTAAAAAAAGCTGTTGAATGTAATTTTAACTCCGAAGATATTGTATTTGCAGGCGTTGGCAAAAGCGATGAAGAAATTAATTACGCGCTCGACCACAATATCTTTTGTTTTAATTGCGAAAGCATACAAGAACTCGAAGTGATAAATGAACTTGCAATTACGAAAAACAAAATAGCAAGTATCGCCCTACGTATCAATCCAAATGTAAATGCAAACACACACAAATACATTACTACTGGACTCGAAGAAAATAAATTCGGCATTAATTTATGGGAATTAGATGCAGTAACTAATCTTCTTAAAACCACCACCAATTTAAAACTCATCGGTTTGCATTTTCATATCGGCTCACAAATAACTGATTTGAATACTTACAAGAGCTTATGTATAAAAGTAAATGAAATTCAAAATTGGTTTGAACATCATAATATTAAACTGGAAAATATAAATGTAGGCGGTGGATTAGGCGTAGATTATCACCAACCAGATACAAACCGCTATGCTAATTTTGCTTCCTATTTCAAATTGTTCAACAACTTTTTAGAAGTTCGTCCACATCAAAAAGTGCATTTCGAATTAGGCAGAGCATTAGTTGCGCAATGCGGTACACTTATATCCAAAGTGCTGTACATTAAAAAAGGCGTATCCACCAACTTTGTTATTTTAGATGCTGGAATGACCGAACTCTTGCGCCCTGCATTGTATCAGGCATATCATAAAATTGAAAACCTGTCCCAATCTCCTCACTCCTCACTCCTATCTCCGTTCTATAAGTACGATGTTGTAGGCCCTATTTGCGAAAGCGCCGATTGTTTTGGCAAAGCCGTTAACCTTCCCGAAACATTTCGTGGCGATATTATTGCCCTCCGAACTACAGGTGCGTATGGCGAAGTAATGAGTTCCGCATATAATTTAAGAGACAGAGTTAAAGCTATTTATTCTTACTAATGCGCTTCAAATATTTTTATGTTGTAATTTGTAAAGGTTAACTATCTTTACACTCGATTTTAAAACACAAAAAACAATTACACACTCTTAATGAGCAGATTTAAAGAAAAAACCCAGGGATTTATAATGGGTTTAATGGTTGGACTATTAGTGGCAGGTGGTTTTTTTATTCTTAAATTAGATACTTATTTTAAAGAGTTGAACTTTTATAAATCATTTATTCACACCTTTACTTCCGAATCAAAAACAAACGAATTAATCGAGAACAATAAAGGTTCAGCATCAGAACAGGAAGATAAATCTGCCACCCAAAATCAAAACAACAAAACAAATTCGGGAAAAGATTCAGTAAAAAAAACATATTCTTTCATTACCCAAAATATAGAAGATGAAGACACACTTGGTTTAATGTCTTCAACACAGGATACAACTAATGATAATTCATTTGATAAGGATGAAGTAGTAGTAAAAAAAGATGAATTGATAGGAGCAAAAACATTTGAAGTAATTAACCTAAATCCTCTTCCTAAGACTTCTAGTGCGAAAGATTCACTTCTGCAAAGAGTAAGCGGTGTACAGGAAGAAAAAAATACCGGCAAGCAGTTATTTAATATTGAGTTTTGGAAATCGCCTTTAAACTACAAGGGATATAAGATGAGTAAGTATAAAATAGTATTGTTCGGAATAGCTTCTGATGAAGGAATAAAAGTGTTTAAACAAGATGATGCCATTTATTTAAAAAATCTTTCTACAGTTTATAAGCTTGATTACGCAAATGAGCTAAAACCTTATGAAAAGATAAATGATGAAAGCATTATTAATAAATTAAAATAATTAATTACTACGTTGATTATAAAATCGAAAAAGAAAGTGTACGCCCAATTTCATAAATATCAAGGAACAGGAAATGATTTTATCATCATTGATAACCGCGGTTCTAAATTTCCTAGAAGAGATAGTGAGCTGATAAAAAAACTTTGCAACCGTCATTTCGGAATAGGTGCTGATGGTTTAATATTGCTACAAAAGAAAGTTGATTACGATTTTGAAATGGTGTACTATAATGCTGACGGAAAAGAAAGCAGTATGTGTGGTAATGGTGGCAGATGCGTTGTCGAGTATGCACGAACGTTGGGACTTGTAAAAACAAAAGCCAACTTTTATGCAATAGATGGTGAACATTGGGCAGAGATAAAACAAAAAAACATCTCTCTAAAAATGAATAATGTGTATGACATCGAAATAAATGAAGGGCACTACTTTTTAAACACTGGCTCGCCACATTATGTAAAGTTTGTAGATAATATAGAAAAGTTTAATGTGCTTGAAGATGGTAGAAATATACGTTACAATGAACGTTTTAAAAAAGCAGGAACAAATGTAAATTTTGTAGAAAAAGATTATAATGAATTGTTTGTTCGCACGTATGAAAGAGGCGTGGAAGGAGAAACACTTTCGTGCGGAACAGGTGTAACTGCTGCTGCGTTGGTTGCCGCTTTAAAAAATGTTTCCACTAGCCAAACTACCTGCGAAATAAAAACATTGGGAGGACATTTAAAGGTTAAATTCAAAAAACATTCCAATCATTCGTTTACTGATATATGGTTGGAAGGCCCTGTACAATTAGTGTTTAGTGGAGAAGTTGAAATATAGTAAGGAACTTCCCAAATGAAACTCCAATCCAAAAACATATTTCTTCGTGCTGTTGAACCTGCTGATATTGATGTATTGTATCAATGGGAAAACGATACGGAAAATTGGAATGTTAGCAGTACTCAAACCCCATTCTCCAGAAACGTGCTTGAACAGTACATTGCAAATGCTCATCAGGATATTTATAGTGTAAAACAATTGAGGTTAATGATTTGCGATACAGCAAATAAAGCTGTTGGTTGTATTGATTTGTTTGATTTTGAACCTAACCATCTTCGTGCAGGATTAGGTATTTTAATAGCTGATAAAACAGACAGAAGAAAAGGATATGCTTCCGAGGCATTGGAATTATTGATTGATTATTGCTTTCAAACGCTTAATCTTCATCAGCTATACTGTAATGTTACCATAGATAATGAAGCGAGTGTATTGTTATTTCAGAAACACGGTTTTTTAATTACTGGAATTAAAAAGCAATGGGTACGCGATGGCGCAAAGTATAAAGATGAGCTGATGCTTCAGCGAATCAGGTAAATTACCGCGAAGGCGCAAAGACGCAAAAGATTTATGAAAATATCTGTTCACAAAATCGCTCTGTTTTCTTTAGCTTCAATCGTAATTCTGTCGATGGTTTATTGTGGGAATAACACTGCTCCAAACTCCAAACTCCAAACTCTTGACCCTTATTTAAACCACACCGATACTGCCCATTATGAAGGAATGAGTCAGTGCAAATTATGCCATCAGAATATTTACAATACCTTTATTAATACAGGAATGGGCAAGAGCTTTGAACACGCAAGCAGACAAAAAAGCTCTGCTAAGTTTTCTGAACACACTGTTATCTATGATAAATACAAAGACTTTTATTATCATCCATTTTGGGATGGTGATAGTTTAAAGATTATGGAATTTAGATTAAAAGGAAAAGATACCACCTACAAACACATCGAAAAGGTTGATTATATAGTTGGGTCGGGGCAACATACTAATTCGCATATAATGAATACCAATGGTTATTTGCATCAAATGCCAATGACCTACTATACACAAAAAGGTGAATGGGATTTCCCTCCTGGCTTTGAGAACGGCTCCAATACAAGGTTTTCAAGAAAGATAGGTTTGGAATGTATGAGTTGCCATAACACATTACCGGGCTTTGTTGAAGGTTCGGAAAACAAATTTAATGCAATACCCGAAGGTGTGAGTTGTGAGCGATGCCACGGTCCGGGCAGTATTCACGTGCAACAACGGTCAACAGGAAGCAGGATTGATACAGCAAAGTATATCGACTACTCTATTGTGAATCCCGGCAAGCTACCTATTGATTTACAATTTGATGTTTGCCAACGTTGCCATTTGCAAGGAAATGCAGTGTTGAAAAAAGGTAAATCATTCTTCGATTTCCGACCAGGTATGAAGCTATCTGATAATATAACCACCTTTTTACCAAGATATAAAAATGCAGATGACCAGTTTATAATGGCTTCTCACGCTGATAGGTTAAAACAAAGTAAATGTTTTATTAAGAGTTTTAAACCCGAAATGGATTCTACTTCTCTTCGCCCATACAAAAATGCACTTACTTGTGTTACCTGCCACAACCCCCACGTGAGTGTGAAAGTAACAGGTAAAGAAGTGTTTAATAATGCCTGTAAAAACTGCCATACAGAAACAAAACACAATGGAATGTGTACAGAAAAAGAAGAAACAAGAATAAAAATACAAGACAATTGTGTAAGCTGCCATATGCCCAAATCAGGTTCAATAGATATTCCACACGTTACCGTTCACGACCATTACATACGTAAACCAATGAAGAAAGAAGAAGTGCAAAAAGTAAAAGAGTTTATTGGTTTGTATGCCGTAAACGAAAAGAATCCTGATAAAAAAACAAAAGCAATTGCATACATTCAGCAATACGATAAATTTGAAGCTAATCCTGCATACCTTGATTCTGCTAAGATATATCTATCTGATAAAACAGTAAACGATGTAAAACAAAACTTTGAAACATTAATTCATTTGTATTTTATCAAACAGGATTTTAGTAAGGTTTTGAATTATGTAACTCAAGTTGGTAAGGATAATTTATTAAAAGTAGTTTTGGTAAATAAACAGTGGAGCAATGATAATGCTTGGACTTTATATAGAATAGGAGAAGCATATTATAACTCTGGAAATATTAATGATGCTTATACATTTTATAAAAAAGCGGATGAACTCTCGCCTTACAATCCTGAATTTAAAAACAAATTGGGTGCTTCATTAATGGCTCAAAATAAAGTAAGTGAAGCGATACCAATATTTGAATCTATATTAAAAGAAGATTCTAAATTTGTTGCTGCAATTAATAATTTAGGTTACGCCAATTTGGTTTCGGGCAATTCAACTAAAGCAGAAGAACTGTATAATAGAGCTTTAAAACTCGACCCAGATTACGAACCTTTGCTTATGAATATGGCTGGTTTCAATATTTATAAAAAGAATTATAAAGTAGCTAAAGATATTTTAAATCAACTATTAAAAAAGAATCCTAAAAACGAGCAAGCAAATAAAGTGTTGGAGCAGTTAAAAGGAATGAAAGTATAATTGGGAATGGCTAAAAAACAACAAACATCTTTATTCAAAAAAGCAATAAAAGCTTTTTCCTTTCTCTTAATTCTTATTGCAGGAGTTGGTGGATACTTTGCTTATGTTAATTTCTTTCAATCGAATGTTAATCTTGGAGATAAAAAATCGCAAGTAATATATATTCCTACTGGTTCTAAGTTTGAAGATGTAGAAAGGATTTTAATTGAAAATAAAATATTGAAAAACCAAGCGAGATTTGAATGGCTTGCAGAAAAGAAGAATTATAAAAATGCTGTTAAGCCCGGTAAGTATCGTATTCTGGCAAAGATGAGTAATCTTGCGTTGGTTAATTTATTAAGAGCCGGTTTGCAGGAACCTGTCGAAATTAATTTTAATGGTTTGCATACCGTTGACCAATTTATTGGTAGAGTTGGCAGACGCATTGAAGCTGATTCGCTTGCTTTATTACAAGCCGTGCGAGATAATAACTATTTAAGTAAATATGGTTTTACTGCTGATAATGTTCAACTATTATTTATCCCTAATACATACGAATTCCATTGGAACACTTCTGTAGATGAGTTTTTCGACCGTATGGCAAAAGAATACAAAGCCGTATGGACAGCTGCCAGAAAGAAAAAAGCGAAAACAATTGGCTACACTACTGACCAAGTTGGCATACTTGCTTCCATTGTTCAAGGCGAGCAATGTTGCGATAATGATGAAAAGAAAATAATTGCCGGATTATATATTAACCGTTTAAAAATTGATATGCCTCTACAATCCGACCCTACTGTTATTTTTGCTATCGGAGATTTTACTATTCAGCGACTTCATAGTGGTCAGAAACAAATTGACTCACCTTATAATACATATAAAAACAAAGGGTTGCCACCTGGTCCAGTTGGTTTTGCGCAGGAAACCGCAATTGATGCTGTACTTAATTATACAAAAAGTGATTACATATATATGTGTGCGAAAGAAGACTTATCGGGCAAACATTACTTTGCCAAAACATTTGAACAACATAAAATTTACGCCAAAAAATATCAGGATGCTTTGGACAGTAAAGGAATTCATTGATAGAAATATTTTATATTTGCGTCCTTAAATAAAAACAATATGACAAAAATTAAATTTGGAACAGACGGATGGAGAGCAATTATTGCTAAAGATTTTACTGTTGATAATGTTGCTCGTGTTTCTACTGCTACTGCTACTTGGACAAAGAAAAACTTTGACAAACCCTCTGTTATGGTTGGGCACGATTGCCGATTTGCTGGTGAACTGTTTGCTGAAACAGCAGCTAAAGTATTTGCTAACGCAGGTATTAAAGTTTTTCTCGCAAAGGATTTTGTTTCCACTCCTATGATTTCCTTAGGAACTAAAAATTTAAAAGCTTCATTAGGTGTAATCATTACTGCATCTCACAACCCACCGTCTTATAACGGTTATAAATTAAAAGGAAGTTTTGGCGGTCCTCTTCTGCCAGAAAACGTGCAGGAGATTGAAGATATTATTCCTGAAAACAATTCTATTGATATCGAAAAACTTTCGATTGATGATTTTGTAAAAGCTGGTTTGATTGAATACGTTGACTTAGAAACGATGTATGTTAATCACGTGGAGAATAATTTTGATATGGAAGCCATACGAAATACGAATATGAATTTTGCTTATGATGCTATGTTTGGTGCCGGACAAAATGTAATGCGTCGCCTTTTACCCGACATTACTTTTTTACATTGCGATTACAATCCTTCATTTGAAGGACAAGCACCCGAACCTATTCACAAAAACTTAATTCCGTTTTCTAATTTAATTACCGAATGTGGAGATATTGATTGTGGATTGGCTACCGATGGAGATGCTGATAGAATTGGACTATACGACAGCAAAGGAAACTTTATCGATTCGCACCACATTATTTTATTGTTGATTAATTATCTGTTCAAAGAAAAAAAGATGAACGGCAAAGTAGTAGTTGCGTTTTCTGTTTCTCCTCGCATTAAAAAATTATGTGAGCATTATGGTTTAGAATATCAAGTAACAAAAATTGGGTTTAAATACATTGCCGCCATTATGATTTCCGAAGATGTTTTATTAGGTGGCGAAGAAAGCGGAGGCATTGCTATTAAAGGACATATACCCGAACGAGATGGCATTTGGATGGGTTTAACCATTTGGGAATATATGGTAAAATCAGGGAAAACGTTGGATGAACTGATACAGGAAGTATATGAAATTGTTGGTGAATTTAAATTTGAAAGAAGCGATATGCACTTGAAAGAAGAAGTGAAAGTAGCGATTGTAGAAAACTGTAAAAACAATAACTACACCTCCTTCGGACCATACAAAGTACAACGATTAGAAACCATAGATGGTTGGAAATACTTTTTTGATAATGATGAATGGCTGATGATACGTGCTTCAGGCACCGAACCTGTATTGCGCAATTACGCCGAAGCAGCTACTACCGAAAAAGCATTTGCTATTTTAAAAGCTGCCGAAAAAACATTGTTGGGGTAAAATAAAGAATCTAATTTTCATTTACTTTTTTTCAGCGGCACCAATAAATAATCCAGCCCGTTCATTTTTATCTCATACATTGTTTGAAGCAACATTCCTAATTTCCCTTCGGGGAAACCTTTTCTATTAAACCATTCCAAATACGAAACCGGCAAATTGCACAGTATAGTACCTTTATACCTGCCAAACGGCATTTCCATTTCCACTAATTGTAAAAGTAATTTTGGGTCGGCACTCATTGTTTTATAAATTTAAAAACAAACGTATGAAAATATATTTACAAAAAGTGATTAAACCTTTTTCAAAAAAAATATTCCTACTTTAAAAAACAAAACAAACTAAATAAACTACACAATGAAAAAACAACTTACCACCGCGCTTCTATTTTTATTTTCTATTTTATTATTCAACAAATCATTTTCACAACCTATGGTTGGCTTCAACGTAATAGTGCCTGCCATCAATGAAACTGAAACTACCCGATTAGGAGCAGGAGCCGAATGGGAAATGTATTCGCCAGAAATAAAAATAGTAAAAGGAAAACAAACCAACAAAACAAAA
>CAILDT010000518.1 GCA_903833025.1 uncultured Bacteroidota bacterium
GCCATAGTACGTTTATATATAAATATGTAAAATTATTTCAATTTGCTAATTACTCCAACTTTAACCCTTCCATAAAAAACTAGCACTTTTTGTGTTTAAAACACTTAATTTTATTAAAAATCTTTTTTATCCTATTTATTTATAACATCACAATAAACAGCGGTCACCACGCAATCCCCGTCAATTCGTACAAAACACCTTTATTTTTTAGCATTTTGTAATATCACATTTTGCGAAAACGTAACCATTTTTTGTAACATTTTCCGTTTTATGACAATGACATCCGAATATAATATAATTCACTTTCATACCATGACAATGACATCCGAATATAATATAATTCGCTTTCATACCATGAACGTTTCTCTTTTTTCGCAGCATCCCACAACATTTGCGATAGCACCGATATATCTATGCGTAACCGTTGTAAATGGCTTTTAAATTGTGCCATATAATGCTGATAAATTTCCTCATCATATTCCACAGAAAATTCACCATAATCCACAGCATGATTCATATCACAGCTATAAGAAGCTTTTGCCATGTATATGCCGTATAAATTTAAGATATGCCGTAGTTTCATATTGTATCAGCCAGTTTTATTGTTATACAAATATACGACAATATATTAAGCTATGCAAATCTTTTGTGTTAAATATAAGTTAAAATATCACTTTCTTATCAGTCAAATCCATTACCTAATCCTGTTACCTAATCCTGTTACAAATACCTTCCAACCTTCATACCAATCTCATTAGGTATCATACCGAAATCCGTGAATATAAGGTCGCACCCATAACATTTTGTTTGCAGGATATTAACCAGTCATTCACGTATTAAGGATTTATACCATTCACAATTTATTAACAAATAAAAAGAGGGCAACCGACCTCTGATCTCTTCGGGTTCTTACTCCGCCTTTACTGATACAAAGATACGACAAATATTTGACTATACAAACACAATTTAGTTAAGATTATGTTAAAGATATTAACAGTCCAAGCAACGAGCACCAGCGAGGATGCGTTAACAATCCTTTAACGTTTAAATAAAGGGCAAGTGCCCGCTATACCCGTGGGGTTTAGTGATACAAAGATACGAATAATTTTTGAATAAAGCAAGAAAAAAGTGTTAAAAAAGTGTTAAACTCTTGTATATTTATTGGTATAAAGGCTATGAGTAAAGATAAAACAAGTAGGGAAGTAAATGCAGCGGTAAAAGCCTCGCTATCGCATCAGTTTATGGAGGCTATAAAAGATATACAGAAATATATTAATATATCAAATAGCTGTTATAAGTTAAATAATGAGGTTCCTATTGAAATTATGGATGAAAGTGATAAAATTTTCAATTTAGGAACTAATATATAGTTATGTACTATTAATTATTTAATCTTATAATTTTTCAGGGCAATCATAAATCCTAACTTGTTAGGTAGAAGTTGTGAGCAAAGATTTTGATTTTATTAATATAAGGCAAAAACTTTATACAAACAAACACTTAACACTACTACTGCTCAATAGTGTAAAATAGAGCGATAACGGCACGGTAAAAGCAATTGGAATAGATAAATGGATAGATAGGAAGCAATTGGAATAGATAAATGGATAGATAGGAAGCAATGGAATGTAGTAATGGATAGCAATTTCGGTTTATTTTTCAATAACACTTTAGAGTGAATGATTATTTTTTTGCCAAAAACTTGAAGCCTTATGGGCTTTAAACTGCGTTTTGGGCACAAAAATACCCGCAATTCCATTGAAGGAAGCGGGTTAATTGCGTCTGTTGCTTGTAGTTGGTTACTGCTGCAGGCAGTCTTTCTTGCAAGTTTATTGGACTTGTTGTTATCGGCTTTGGATCGTCTCTGGCTTTTGAGGGCGGTGTGGTCTCCCATTGTCGAATGTAGGATAGTATCCTTACCATGGTTGTGTCATCCTTCGTTTGTTGAAGGTGCGATGTTTCTAGGTGAACTTTGCGGTTCTTATAATCTATCCCCTCTGACGAGGTTTACACGAAAGTCGTGGATACCTATTGAAACAGGCTGACTGCGCTGTGGTTATTGGTTTCTACTTTCCTATTTGCGATAGGGCGGGTATATCCTGGTTCCCAACTTCCTTTGTACAATTATAAATAAACTAGCTTTCGAGGGCTTCTTATTTATATCCATCAATATATCCTTTCGGAGGATATTAATTGATAGTTTTTCCGGGATGAAACATTCAGTCTACCAGATTTAACTACAACCCTCATACGAGGGAGGTTAAATCCTGCTGTGTTTGCAGTGGGAAATTGGAATTTAATCCTATACGCAAGCGTAATTTCCCGGTGGCACGGAGAGCATGAGTCGAACATGCGACCTCCTTTGAGGATGAGGTATAAATACCTCGTTGTCCAGGCGCTCTACACTGAGCTATCTCCGTATTTAACCATACAAACTATCTTTTTCTTGTATGATTGTACCTACTATTATATCAATAAATTGACATATTTTTCGGTTATTTAGGAAAGCCGCCACCTCATTTACCTCGAAGGTAACCGAATACTTCCAAATGATATGCCTTGAAAGGCTTGTCAATGAATGGGGTATATTGGGTCTTTACTGTTCGTTCCTTATCGGAACTTTTCTTCACTTCATTACTGAAGGATTGTGCCTTGTGTTGCTTGTGGGAAATTGGAATTTAATCCTATATCTTGCGATAATTTCCCATATAACCACAAACTATCTTTTTCTTGTGGTTAAGAGTTGCTTAATAAAAGTTAATAACGCCCCGAATATCACAATACTAGTTACATTTGATAATCTCTACTACTAATTTTCCTTATTGCATTTTAGGTTTTTCAACCAGAAGACTTCCGCTCATGTTTATCCTCTCATCATAATTAATGCCTGTTGAGTTTTTTACCTTGTGGGTAGATAGACTGATGTGTTGCTAATTAAACAACGGGGGGCAGTTTGTGGCGAAGAAAGGGTTTAAACCTCTGTTTCAGTCGGTAAGGACTGCGAACTCTGTTGTTCTACTTCGCCTTAAAAAGTTAATTGCATGTGGGCTGGACGAAAATTACGTTTTATCCACATATTTGAAGCCTATCCCTTTTATTGCTAAAAGTCTTAATGGCAGCTTGGTAGCTTCCTTACGGAAAGCAATTATACTTTTAGTGCTCCACACGGACTTGAACCGAGTGTTCTAACCCTCATTCTTGCGAATGATATAGAAGTGGAGCATAAAAAAGAATGTTGCATACAGGCAATTACCATCTGTACTTTAGATTTGAAACCGTTAGCTACGTTGCACGAGGCCCGCTGCAATGGTTTGGAATCATGTTTGCACTCTTACGAGAAGCACCATTCTTTAGTGCCTCATAGTGGACTTGAACCACTTGATACAACCCTTTACTTGCGTAAATATGTATATGAGGCATAGATGATAAATAGAGCTACGTTTCCTATTTATCTCTACACATATTAACCGTTGCTGGTATTATTGGAGTGTAGCTTTTACCTTGCGAAAGGCAGATACCAAGTGCCTCACACGGACTTGAACCGAGTGTACCAGTCCCACACCCTCAACGGGTGCTATGGTAATGAGGCATAAAACGTTGAGATTACTTCGTTTAACGTAAACCCTTTGATTAGCTAATTCCTTGCGGTTACTAATTTTATCCACTTCCCTTATCGGAAAGTATGTCTACAACTACGGTTACTATAGATAAACCACTCTTTACGTCAGAACCTACTCTCAATTTACTCCGCCTATACAAGCTTCGACCCCTGTAAGTGCTTTTAGAAAGATACATACAACTTATTCAAGGTTGTATGGCAGCCGACACCCGGTGCTATGTAGTAGTCTTTCGGTTACTGACGAGGCAACACTTTTGATTTTTCTGATTTGATTCATTATACCAATTAAGTGTCTTTATAGATATAGAAGTCAGGGTTACCTTACAGTTTTCATACCTTTTGAGTACAAAGATGCTGTCCGACTTCTTGTTGTGCCTCCACAACGATTTGATAACGATAACTTCAACTTCATTCCCTTTGGTGGGGAATTCGTTGTCCGATAACAACAGCACTTGTTCTTCGGCTTACATTTCTGCTTTTAAGCCACCATACAAATTGAATTACGCAATAATAACAGCACGATAAGCCATTACATCTCACATTCCTCAAGGGAATCGGTATTTCTACCAACAATTCTACAGATTTTCTTTTTGTTTCTTCCGAAACTCAACCCAGGTTATCTACTTTCCCCGTGGTCATCCCAACATTACCGCCCGCAGTTGCCCTTGGTAGTCTGTTCCACTCACCGTTTCTAAGACGGTATCAACGTGGTTCCTTTGTGGAAGAATGATATTCTGCTTGCTTACATGACACCTTTTAAGGAGTGCGCAAATACCTTTTAAACATTAGGTGATTTGCTTTATACCATTCTCATGGATTTATCTACGACTATAAGCAGCCGATTTCCTTACTTACCATTACTGGGCGAACCATGTGTTGGTGTTCTGTCAATTTCTTTACGCAATCTTGCGACTGTGTGGTTTCAAAGAACTTACTAACTTTCGTTAGTGTGCTTTTGTTTTACAAAGATAAGAATAATTTTTGAAACTACAAAATCTATTTTCAACTTTTTTCAAACTAAATACTTCCAAATATATCCACCTGCTGACTTCCTCTTACCATTACACACATCATGTATGCGATGA
>CAILDT010000519.1 GCA_903833025.1 uncultured Bacteroidota bacterium
ATTATTTTCAGAAACTTCACTTGTCCATAAATAATCAAGTACAGGTGTTCCGTTTCTTTCAAAATAATTTTTTACAATTTTTACCATACTGTGCCATGATTTTTTTGCAAAATTTGCCCTTGTAAAAGTAAAAAACAACAATGTTACTTTTCTTGATTTATATAATGGTTGGTAGAAAGCGCAAAAACTATCTAAGGCTTTAATTTTTCGAAAATTGCTACTTTTGTGATTATTGGTTTGATAAATTTCTATTAAATCTAAATTTCCCTTAAAATCCTTCTTCCAGACACCTAAATCCGTTAGCCATTTTGGGCTTGTTTGTGCCAAAAAACCCGTCCTATTTTTGTACGCTTTATCATGTATAAGACAAGATTCAAAGGGAAGGTTTTGCAAACCTTCCTCGTAGAGTGGGTTTTTTCTTGTATTTAGGTGCTGATATAAGGGTTTTCCTATTTCAAGGGCATTGATTCTTATATTTTGCTTTATAGCGTCAATTTCGCCCTTTAAATGGGTTTCCTTAACCTTTTTCCCCTTTTGTGGAATATCCTTTTTGGATATTTCCTTTGAAATTGTAATTTGCATGAGCAATTAGACTTCGTTTATCGACATTTCGAGTGTCGGTTAAAAACCTATTAAGCCTGAGATTTTCCTGAATCTTGGGCTTTCTTATTATGTTTTGTTAGAGTTTTTTTCCCAATCTAAAGAATGGATAAAATAGAAAAAGGGGACTCGGTATGTACCAAATCCCCCATTCTTTGAGTTGGTTATGGGTCGTTCCTCAACGTTGCCCATATCCAAATTTATAAAAGATTACTATAAGTATGATATCACGTTATTCACAATCTGTGGATAAGAAGGCTATTATGAGCCTCTATATAGCTTTTGACATGGTTAGTTTAAGGTTTGAACTAGGCTTTTTCTTAGCTATTTTAATATCTACATTCTTAGCAATGTCAGGAATTACCTTAGCCATTTGTTGAATTATATCTTCTATCATTCCCTCTGGTAATTCTAAACCAAAGTCGTTTTTATATTTTGCTTTGTAATTCCCATTAGCATATTCCCTAACTAAATAATTTATACGAACCATAGTTCTTAAATATTCGTTTCTACTTAACTTAAAATCATTTGACAATGTCGTCAGCTGATCGTAGTCAGCCTCCGACATTCTAAATAAAAGTTGTTTGTTTTCTCTCATGTTATAATTGTTAAAGGTGAAAAGAGTTAGGCTTTGTTTTTTATTCTTTCAAGAATTAAAGGTGCAATACCGGATATTATTTTTTCAAATTCATTTGGCGATTCATCTACATATTCATTTTCTTGTTCTTCCATTTTATTTAAGATATTTTGCATTTGATTATTTACTTGATTCATAGCAATAGCGTATCCATTTTCAATATCTTTTATTTTTTGTTCATATTTCATTCTTTCTAATTCAATTTTCAAATCCATTAATTCATTTTGATTATATGAAGGTCTATATGTTTGTTCATGTGATACTATGGGTTTTTCCATATTTCCCTGGGACTTTACCATAATATCATTCTTA
>CAILDT010000520.1 GCA_903833025.1 uncultured Bacteroidota bacterium
GCGAATGAAAATGTATACGGCCATGGGTCTAAAAAAGCTTTAAGCAAATTTGCACGTGAATATACTACGGCCGTCTGGTCACTCTCGTGGCGAAAACAAGATAGAAGAGGAGTATCTAGTTCTTTGTATACATTATCTAGTCCTTATCTCGGTTCTAAAACAAAGCAGACTGAAGATCACGTTAATGAAGATATATGTCCAAATCACGGTACTCAATGGTGTGTAGAATTTGATTTATCAGTCTTGGGTAGTAAATTTAATAAACCAAAACTTATAATAGATGCTCTACAAGAAATTATTCGCTCACGCTATGAGCCGTCGTATTATCAACCTTATAAAATTAATATACAAGTTGTCGATGGGGCGATTGTTTTAAAACAAAGTTCGGCTGATTGGAAATCACTTAAAGAATCTTTAGAAGATGAAATTTCAACGACGAACAATAATGTAGAAAAAATATATGATGATACATTTATCTTAGATAAAACTACCGCGAAATGTACTTTTTACCGAATAAAGGCTGATGGACGTTGTTTTAATATACACGGCATGCCTTTATTCGGTAAAAGAAATATGCAAGCAACAAGAGTTCATTTAGCTAGAAACGGCAGATATATCGAAGCAATGCCGTATGCTAAATTTATGGACAAGGAAAAACATAATATCGATAATGGAATAATTGGTTTTATTACCTTTACTGGTGAAGAATTGCCAACACCATGCACTACAAAAGTTAAATTTAATGAAGAGTGTCCTGTTTTCAAGAAAATGTTAACTTTTATAAAAAAGCATATAAGCATGTCAAAAGTTACAACAGTAAATCAACCCGCTGATGTACTTGCGGTTGCTTCTGTTGCACCTAGTACTATTGCACATGCTACTATTGCACATGCTACAAGTGATTCAATAGCCGCAAAGAAAAAAACTTCTACGCCAATAAAACCTGTAAACAAGCAAACCATAGCAGCACCAACATCAGCATCCGCAAAAAAACCTCCTATCCACCCCAGCAAGTCGTCGTCAATAGCAGCACAATTCATAGCATCAGAGAAACCTATAGTAGCGGTCAAAGCCGTCGCTGATACAAAACCTGTTGAATTAAAAGCCGTCGCAGCCTCCGATACCTTGGTACAAGCGCAGCAGCATTTATCGACAGTACAAGCGCAGCAGGTACAAGCAATAAACAAAGATGACCTTATAGCGTTAGAAATATTAATTAAAAAATATGGCAAAAAAATACTGATTCATGAGTTAAATAAATTAAATTAATATGTTATAAAATATTTATTACGTATGTCCTATTTTTTATAGTGTTTAATTATTTTTTAGTGTAAAAATAATTAAACGTATAATATAACAATGACCGATATTCAATTTGGCGATAAAAGAGATAAACCAAATGTAAAAAAATCTAAGATATCCATGTCTATTGAAAACCTAGCAGATGAAGAAGGCCATATAAAGACATATAAAAATCATTATAGAAATCTGTTAGAGACCTGTGTCAATGAAATAGCGACCAAAGGGCATGCGGCTTTAGTCAGCAATAGAGCTATCGCCGAACATCTGGCGGAACTTTATTTAAAAGTGATTATCTTGA
>CAILDT010000521.1 GCA_903833025.1 uncultured Bacteroidota bacterium
TGAATTTATTTCGTACGATAATGATGGAAAAGTAACGACGACTTTCCGAACCAATTATAGTAAACAAGGAAATCTTAAAGAGCGTATAATGCTTGATAAAGATGATAAATTAAAACAAACCGATTTCTGGACTTTTGATGAAAATGGAGGAATGACAGAATACTATAACATATTGGCAGATGGTACCTGTTCAGACAAACATATTATGGTGAATGATAAAATGGGAAAACCAATCGAATCCAAAGTATTGGGTACTGATGGTTCGCTGAAACATTGGTCGCGATATACAAACAATGAACACGGACATAGTATAGAAAAAAAAGAAATGAATCTTGACGGAACGGTAAAAAAGGTGGAAACCCATACATATGAATATAATGCTGCTGGTGTTGTGATTGGATGTGATGGGAAATTGTTTTCAAAAGATAAAAGCGAAATGGAAACTTATAAATACGAATATGATGAACAAGGTAACTGGATTCGGAAATATGAATTCTTTCGCGAAATACCCACCGGTATTCATATTCGAGAAATAAATTATTATGGAGATGGAAAAAAGGAATTGACTATGAAGACAACAAAAATAAAAAATATATTTATTCTTGAATCTACAGGTCAGAACATTGGCGATATTTCGGAGGAGGAAGAAGGTAAAGATGATTATGAAAATTATAGTGACGATGACGATGAAGCAGAAGAAAATAAATTGGAAAACATACTTACTCCGGCACAAATTCAATGGGTGATGGAAGCAAGTTCTCCTGAAAATTTTAGTGCCTACCGCTGCTATGGTGCAATGTTTAATGAGATACCTACAGAAGTAACTATTGATAACGATATTGTGGAGGTAATGGCATTAATGGCTGAACTGAAAGAAAATATGGGAGCTTGTTTAATTAATTGTAAAGATGATATATGGGGATATGACGACCATCCTCGATATTCCTCTTACACATTGGCATTTCCAGACAAACCATATATTCTTCACGTAAAAGGTATAGACCAAGAAGATGTTAGTGATTATGATGTTCCTTCTATTATTGAAGACAGAATTGATAATTCTTACCAAATTATTTTTACAGGACTAATTACATTGTTTCACCCAAGTGATGCTTCTGGTAAACGAGATATGGAATGGGAAAAAGAATTTGATTACCATCTTCAAACTTGTATGATTCAGCAAAAACCCGAAATGCCTGAAATATATATGATTCAAGTAAGTAACGGAAACTTCTCGTTGAAATCACATCCTGTAAATGATAATTTTCTAATTAAAGATTTGGATTTGAATTATGGTTATGGGTTCGAGAAGTTTCATAACGAGCTAATGGAACGCTTTAAAAATGGCACGAAGGGCTTAGTGCTGTTTCACGGGCAACCCGGTACAGGCAAAACATTTTATATCCGGCACCTGCTTCGTAAAATGGCATCAAACAATAAAAAAGTAATCTATATGCCTCCTAATATGGTTGACCATCTTACCGACCCAACATTCCTTACCTTCCTTTCTTTGCAAGTAGGTCATTTTTCAACTAATAATAATTTTTGTGTGTTGCTAATTGAAGATGCAGAACCCTTGCTTGCTAAAAGGCAAGAAGGAGTGAGAATACAGGGTGTAACTAATTTACTTAATATGACGGATGGCTTGTTAAACGATATGTTAAACCTGCAAATAATATGTACTTTTAATGTTGACCTGAAAAAACTAGACAGCGCATTGCTTCGCCCAGGACGGCTAATTGCACGAAAGGAATTTAAAGCACTTGCTGTGTTAGATGCTAATTTACTCGCACAACGGCTCGGTATAAAACATCATTTTAAGAAACCAGCTAGTTTGGGCGAAATATATTCTTTGCTCAAAAACCAAAACACACTTATCCACGATGTAGAACCTGAACGAGATGCTTCTACACCTATTGATGATTTGTAAAAAGTAAAAGCAATTAAAAAAATGGGTCAAAAAAAAATCCCGCTTCACAGCGGGATTTTTTTTGTTTAAAAAAGTTAACGATTATTTGTTAACTGTTTTAGATAATTCAGCGCCAGCTTTAAATTTCGCTACTTTTTTAGCAGCAATTTTAATAGCTTTTCCTGTTTGAGGATTACGACCTGTTCTTGCAGCTCTCTTAGTAACTGAGAAAGAACCAAATCCTACTAACGCTACTCTATCACCTTTTTTAAGTGATTTTGATGTTGCGTTTACGAATGCATCTAATGCTTTAGTAGCATCAACCTTTGTCAACTTCGCTTCTGAAGCGATAGCTGCAACTAATTCTGCTTTGTTCATTTGTTTGTTTTTTTTAATTAATAATTAGTAAATTGTTTTTTAACGGTGCAAAGATATGTAAAATATAGATACGATGGTACATTCGGAGCTACAAATCGCTAAAATTGTTGATAAGTAGGTGTTTTGTTAATAACTTGCTCCGAAAGGATAGGTATAGCTTGAATGCAGGAAACTTGTTTTTTGAACGCTACTTAATGCCTTATGTACAGCCAAAATTGTGGACGTATGCCTTTAAAGTAGGGTGTAATGAGATTGTTTAGATAGAGCTGTTTTCTACTAAAATTTTCCAATTTGTATCTAATTGAAACCCTCTTAAAAAGTCGGTAGCTTTCATTCGTTTTTTTCCTGCCAACTGTAAATCAACAATAACAATAAGTCCATCGGTAGTTGCAACTTTAAAATAGTTTTTTGAATCTGTAATTATAGTACCTGCCGAAAAGGAATGAGTAACTGTTTCTTTTTCGCATTTGAATATTTTTAATAAAAAGGTTTTATTATCAGGCGAACATAGAGTAGTGTATGCAGTAGGGTAGGGGCTTAATCCACGAATGAAATTAAAAATTGTTGCGGTGTTGCCATTCCAATCAACAATACAATTCTCCTTATATATTTTTGGTGCGGTATTTGTTTTTTCGTTTTCTGTTATCAATTCCGATTGGTCTATTTGCGGATAAGCATTAGCTTCAATTGCCTTAACTGTTTTTAAAATAAGTGTTGCACCAATGTTCATTAATTTATCGTGAATGGTTTCAGCATCATCATTTTCATTGATGGGAGTTTTTTCCTGATAAATAATTTTACCTGTATCTATTTCGTGTTGAAGAAAAAAAGTAGAAACTCCTGTTTCTTTTTCTCCGTTTATAATAGCCCAGTTAATAGGAGCAGCTCCCCTATAATTAGGCAATAAAGATGCGTGTAGGTTAATGGTTCCTTTTGGTGGCATATTCCAAACTACTTCCGGAAGCATTCGAAAAGCTACTACAATTTGCAAATCTGCTTTTAATTCTCGAAGTTGATTTAAAAACAATTCATCTTTTAATTTTTCGGGTTGTAAAACGTTTAATTTGTTTTCTTCTGCATATTTTTTTATTGCAGATTGCTGTAGTTGTTGTCCTCGTCCTGCTGGTTTATCTGGCACGGTAACTACAGCAACTATATTATAATTATTTTTTAAAAGTATATCTAACGACTGCACCGCAAATTCGGGTGTACCCATAAAAATTATTTTCATAAAGTGTTTTTGATTATAAAGTTTTAGTCTTTAATAAATTTTTCTGTAACACTACATTCGTTTGAAATAATGGTAATAAAATAAATTCCTCTTTCTAATGAAGTAATATCAGCATTTAATTTTTTATCCATATTCAAAATCGTTTCTCCCAGCATATTTTTCACTTCTATACTTTTAATTTTCTCTTTAGCAATAGTTGTACTTATATAAATCTGGTTGTTGGATGGGTTTGGATAAATACTGAATTTATTTATTTCTTTATTTTCCTCATTAATTTTTAAGGAAGGATTAATATTCCAGCCGATGTCTTTTAAAATACCAATACAAATAGGACCAGGATTGTGAAGTGAATAAGCAGGGTTTCCGTTTGGAGTCATCAATTCATTCGGGTTGCCCGCAGGGTAGGTAGATTCATTCAGGTGAGTAATACTCGAACCCAGCGTGAAAGTTCCGGGTGCGTAAATTCTTGGGTTCACTCCTCCATTTGCTGCCATTGCATTTGCTCCATTAAAAAATACGTTATTGTTTGTGAATTTTGTGGCAAGTGTAGTAGATGGATTTGGAAAGGAATCTAATTTCTGATTAAGATTACTCACCAGAAAATTATCAAATACTGATGGCAATGTGTCCAGATTGGGCCAAGGGAAAGCAGTTACGAGGTTATAAAAATCAGCATTGCGCAACATCCCGAATGAACCAATGCCAGTAGAATCTTTTGCGAGGCTTAAAAAACCGAGACCGTGACAAAGTTCGTGAAGTATGATAGTTGCTAAGTCGTACTGTCCGGCAGGCACAGTACCTGATGTTCCGAAATACCAGTTAATATTACTATTGACATACATCTCAACATCCTCTTCGCCAGGATTTAATACAGTACTTGTTAAAGAATTGGCAAGTGATGTAGCATACCATTTATCAGCGATGGGTGCTCCTGCAAAGTTTTTTCGCCCATTTGGAAATGTAATAGCAAGTGTGCCAGGAACCAATGCTGTAAAATGTGCCGTAACTTTTATAGGAACAGTTGAAACAACAGTATTTGCCCATATGTCAGCAGCAAACTGATATGCAGTTTGTGCCTGCGCGGTAAACCCGACATAAGTGATATTAAAAGTGGCGGTTTGCGAACTTATATTAATAGTATAACAAAGTGCAATGATAAGGAGGTAATGTTTTTTCATATAAAGTAATTTTTAGGTCTTCAAAAGTAGTTTTTTTAATTTAATGATACGTGGAGAAGTATTTAAAATAAAAAGAAAGCCAACTTAATAAAATTGGGAAAATGTATTTATAATTACGGATGTTTGAGTGTAGGGTAACTCTGAAAACTATGAAGCTACTATGTTACAAGCGGCTTCCAAAAGCTATAAAGTGTTATTGAGAAGCAAACCGCTATCAATCAGTTTTTTTAAATGTGGTTCGTACATTGCATTTTTAATTACTTCAATATGATTCATATTATGGCAGTCCGTTCCTAAAAACGAAATCATATTTTTATCAATCATCTCCTCTGCTATTGCTTTTGTAGCCATAGAATAATAACCAGTGAGTGAGTTAATATTCATTTGTAAGTAAACACCTTTGTCGATAAACGACTCGTACTTTTCAAATTTATCGTGCCAGAAATTATAGCGTTCAGGATGTGCGAGTACTGTTTTGTAACCTTTCAACTGCATCTTAAAAATAATATCATATAAATTATCTGGCGGATTCATATAAGATATTTCAAAAAGTAAATAATTATTTCCGAAAGTAAGAAGTTTTTCAGTTTCTAATTTATGCTCGAAATCGTAATCAATATAATATTCTGAGGCGGCACCCATTTCAATAGGAATTTCAGCCACTTTGAGAGCATCTTGGACATCTTTTAATCCACCTAAAATATTTTCGGGAGTGTTTTTATAAAAATCACTCATTATATGTGGCGTAGTTATTACTTTTTTATATCCATTTTTATACATTGAGGTAATCATATTCACGCTATCTTCAATGCTTTTGGAGCCATCATCTATTCCCGGAATAAAGTGAGAGTGCATATCAGTTCCCAATACCGATATGTCTACAGGGGTTTCTAATCGTTTTGCTTTTTTAAATCTGCTGAATATTCCCATTAATTAGTTGATTGTTATTTTTTCTCCTTGTTTATTAATTCTTTCTCCACTGTTCTTGCTCCATACTTCTCACTAAACCACGATAAAGTTAACCCTAACCCTTCTTCAATTTTTACTTCAGGTATATAATTAAAAGCAGTTGTTGCTTTTGAAATGTCGGCTAACGAATCACGTACATCACCTGTACGTTCTGCATTATGAGTTTGCTGAATGTCGGTTCCAATTATTTTTTTTAAAACAGTTATTAATTGATTTAAAGAGACACGCTCTCCAACCGCAATATTAAAAACTTCTCCTTTCGTATTTATAGTAGAGGCAAACATAGCTTTTATATTAGCTTGCACAGCATTACTTACAAAAGTAAAATCGCGCGTTTGTTCTCCATCACCATTAATCACTGGCGATTGATTATTTAATAAAGCATTTATAAAAAGAGGTATTGCAGCTGCATATTCTCCTTGAGGGTTTTGTCGGGGTCCAAAAATATTGAAGTATCGCAAGCCAATAATTTCCATATTATAAGTTTTGGCGAATATTTCTCCATACAATTCATTCGTCATTTTAGAAACAGCATAAGGGGAAAGTTGTTTTCCAATATTGTTTTCCACCTTGGGTAAAGTTTTGCTATCACCATATACAGATGATGAACTTGCATACACAACACGTTTTACATTTGCATCTCTTGCAGCAATCAGCATATTTAAAAAGCCGGTAGCATTTACATTGTGTGTAGCAATAGGGTTTTTAATAGAACGAGGGACAGAACCTAATGCTGCTTCGTGGAAAACAAAGTCAACGCCAGCACAAGCTTTATGACAATCGTCACTATTGCAAATGTCGCCGTTAATAAAGGTAAAGTTTGATAAAGATAAAAACGGTTTTATGTTTTCTTCAAAACCTGTTGAAAGGTTATCAAGCACAACCACCTTTTTAGCGTTGTACTTTAAAAGATATTCAACAATGTTGGAACCGATGAATCCAGCACCACCCGTAACTAAAAAGGAGTTTGATGAAATATCTATAGAATGAAAGGGAGAATTATACATAACAAAGAACTATCTTTTTACATATTGTTCTTCGTAATACTTTTTATAACTACCAGAAGTAACATTGTTCAGCCACTCTTCATTGGATAGATACCAGTCAACAGTTTTTTCGAGACCTTCTTCAAACTGTAAAGAAGGAGTCCAGGCAAGTTCTTTTTGTAATTTTGAAGAGTCAATAGCATAACGTAAATCGTGTCCTGCACGGTCTTTTACATAGGTAATCAAATTTGCGGATTCCCCTTCTACACGATTTAATTTCTTATCCATAATCTTACAAAGCAAATTAATCAAATCTATGTTTGTCCATTCGTTATGTCCACCAATGTTATAAGTAGAACCAGCTTTTCCATTATGAAAAATCAAATCGATTGCTCTTGCGTGGTCTTCCACAAATAACCAATCACGAACGTTTTCACCTTTTCCGTATATGGGAATCGGTTTATTGTTTTTGATATTATAAATAGAAAGAGGAATTAATTTTTCTGGAAAATGATACGAACCATAGTTGTTGGAGCAGTTAGAAATAACAGTGTCAATCCCAAAAGTATCGTGGTAAGCTCTTACAAAATGGTCGGAACTTGCTTTGGAAGCAGAGTATGGACTATGAGGGTCGTAGCCGGTAGTCTCCGTAAACATTCCTGTTTCACCTAAAGAACCATATACTTCATCAGTAGAAATGTGATAAAAGCGAAAGTCAATTGGTGTTTTTTCATTGTTGTGATGCTGAAACCAATATGCTTTTGAGGCATTTAAAAGGTTAACAGTACCTATAACATTAGTCATTACAAATTCCA
>CAILDT010000522.1 GCA_903833025.1 uncultured Bacteroidota bacterium
GGGGGCTGGCGCCTCATCGCTGTGTTACGCTAGCAAATGGTGACTATATATTTGTTGCCTTCCATGCTGCGCGTACGGCCCCCTGCCTAATTATCCCTCCCCCATTTCGCTGGCAAAATTAGCCGCACTTTTCCGTGGGCTTCTGTCTGTTAATCGTTCACGATTGGCCGCTGAAGCACGCGGCAAAATGCGGCCGTTGCGCCGAGAAATAGTTCGTGGTCCGGTGGAAGAAATAGTAGCAATGTTTTTATATGTGACGACAGAAATAGTAGAGTAGCTACGTTCGGAAGCACAGGGACCCTATCAACGTCTTGAGCAAGATATCGCATCGCGGTATCGTGCTTGAAGTCCCGGGTGCTAACGGTCGAGGCATTTTTCTGTTTTGTTTGTTTGGTGTTTTGTTTTCGACGGAATGACAACACCAACCAAAAGTGGGGGGGCCTTCGGCGATTTACTGGACGGGGAGAAGAAGGTCGCACTCTTTGCTTTCGTAGTGAAAGCAATGGAGAACCAGCCGGAGGCAGTAGGTTTCTTCGGGAAACTGTTCGAGAAAGTAACTCTGGACGGCGATGACGACGATGTCTACAAGAAAATCGCGGAGGTTCTGGGCGGGGAAGAGGTGAACGTCGAGCTTGTCATACCGAAGCATGCGAAGGCCTACAATTCCAGCATGATCGTACCCGCTGCTACTTTTACCGAATTCCTGCGGTCGGCGAAGTTCGATGCGGCGGGCTTTCTCCAAGAGATGGATATTATATGCGGCACAACAGGTAGCCCCTTTTTCACGCTCCTCGACGGAACACTCTGTGGTTTTGACCCAACGCAAACTCACGATTCTGCTCCACATTTTGAGTCGAATCGATACCTCGTGCGATTGTTGAAGCATGAAACTCTGGCCATGATGCGATTTATTGTGACGAGCTCGGTCTCGATCGCCATCGGCATGGTCGCCGCAAAACTTCTCGCTGTCGCCGACGCCGAATCCCGAGCTGGTACGGCTGCTAACGGCGCATCGGCGTTGGCGAGCAGTGCATCGCGGCTTCCACCGGAAGTGGAATTGTTGACCGCGCTAGTGACCAGCATGAGAAGCGACTTCAGAACGGTTATTGGTTCCGTGGACGACTTGAAAATTCAAATGAAAGGCGAGATCCAATCTGTCGTCAGTTCTGTCGGTGCTCTGCGAGACGAGTTATCAGCCGTCCAGGTGTCTGTGAGCGTTCTGCGTGCTATGGTTGACGACAAAAGCAAGCATTCTGAATGGTACCCCACAAACATATTACATATATATATATATATATGGCATATGCTTGGGGTAAGACAGAACAATTACCTCTTACTCTTATTCACACAACATATTCACAATTGAACCTTCACAGTAATGTTCTAACGATTCTACATTACTACTTTGAACTTCAACCATCCAATCATTACTCATAAGGTTTATCTATCAATGGTAGATTCGGAAAGTATCCTTACAAATATTTTTAAAACAAATAGTTTAATTAATTCTTTAAAAATTAAAATTAGTACCTTGGCACTTTTTAAAACCATTTTTAAATTCTATCTTGAAAAAAACATTTCACAATTCTTTAACAACTTAATCAAACTCCACCACAAACTTCCCTATCTGTATTGTTATTGATGGTTTTTCATTTTCAGTTTTTACTTTTGGTTTCCGTCCACGTTTCTTTTTCTCCTTTACTACTTCTACAACTTCTTCCATTATTATTAACAGAAGATATTATTCTTTAACAAACTTATCACAAATCACCTATTAAAGTATTCCTTCTAGTTTCCCTATTACTTCTTTCTCTTAACGGAAGTTCTCTGGTCTGTCTTACTCTCCTTTCCTCAGGTCTGACTTCTTCTACTACCTCCTCTTCATCATCTTCTCCTACCTCAATCTTGTTTAGTAAAGATGCATCCTTCATTGATAGTTTCGTTTCTCTATCCTTATCTGTATGCATCATCTCACTTCCAAAGAATAACTTTTGTTTCCTATCATTGTTCGGGTTGTTTGCTTTGAACTCTGTCAGAACTTCCGCTCCAAACAAATCTACTAATTTATATCTTTGTTTCATAAAGTCCTTATGTACACCTCGCGGTTTTACTAAAGAATCTATACGGTAAATCTTAGGGGAATATCTCACAACTACATTTTTCTTATCACCCGCTTTAATCATCTTTCGAACTTTTGAATATAAAGAACTCATCAAGACTCTAACATAATCTCCTTCCTCAAAAGCAGTACTGATGGTTTCATTAAGTTTTCTCGTAGCGTGTCCTCTTATCCTCTTACCTACTTCCACTAAAGGTTCTTCGTTGTCTGCATCCACTTTCGCTTTCCCCGCTCTCCAAACTTTGTATGGCGCAGTTTTAGTTATTGAATGTTTACTATGATTTCTGTTAATGAGATAATCAGGTAGATTATCAATCCAGTTTAAATTATTATTTCTGACGAACCCCTCGCGGATCATCTTCCGTAATATCCCGTTGAAGTTTTCGATGAGTCCGTTCGATTGAGGTGTGTATGACATTGTCCTTACCAGATGAATCTTATGAAGTTTTCCAAAGTTTTCAAAAAGTTCATTGACATACTCCCCGCCATTATCAGTCTGTAGAATCTGCGGGTATGTATTTTGAGATTGTTCATGATAGATTTTCTCCAATCCTTTTATTATACTCTCTGGGGTTTTATTCTTTAAACCAACTGCGAATACGTATTTCGTGAAATAATCAATAACTGTTAGTATATATCTGAACCTTCTATTGCTTTTTGAATATGTACTCATATCAACTAAATCCGACGCCCATCTTTCATTCGGGTAATCACTGATGATTGGTTTGTTGATTGGTTTCTTATCTGGTTTTGTAAGTTGATATGAAGGTTGTTTTTCAATGAATTCCTGAACTTGGTCTCGACGAATATTTAGATATTTATCAGTAATCTTATTGTAGAAGGAACGAATCCCCATTCCTATTCCTACAGTGGGGTCATCATACTGTTCCTGTAAAACTTTCTCAACATCATCATCATAGACTACTTCTAAATTGGATGGTTTATAAAAAAGTTTATCTCCTATAATTGTAAATTCATCGTACCTTGTAATAAACTTATCTCGTATTTGGTTATTCTTAAAAGGTTCAGGGAGTACCCTATCACGAACATATTTCTTAACATTTTCTAGATTTTCATCTGTGTATGAATAGTTGTTTAGAGTAAGTAAGTTTAATGTTTTGCTTTTCGTCATATAATAGATATGAAGAAAATATTTAATCTGTTTTCTTTATGAACCGACAAACCTTCGTTTGACAAGTTCCACAGGTTCCTTTGAATATTGACCTACCATTTTTAGTCTGCTCTGATTTTCCATTGGTGATTTCTACCATTTTTCTACAAGAACAACAACGTCCTTTATGCGGTTCCATTATTAAAGAATAAGATATTTATTCTTTAAAGAATACGAATTTGTGTTTTTAGACTCCTTTCAAAAAGTACGTTTAAAAAGTGCCAA
>CAILDT010000523.1 GCA_903833025.1 uncultured Bacteroidota bacterium
ACTTATTCCTGTTTCAACACCTGAGAGAGCTTTTGAAATAGAGAGTTTTTTAAGTATTCCTTTAATTGCTTTGTTTTTCTTAGGGTATTATTCGGCTATGACAACATCAATAAAACTAACCGAAAAGGAAGTATGAAGGAGCAACATACGATAGATAAAATAGCGGAACTGGAAACTACAATTGCTGTGGCTGCCAATGTAACAGAAAAGGTAGATGCGATAAATCTGCTTGCTTTTGAAATACGTAACTCGGATACACAACGTGCTATTTCGCTTTGTAAACAAGCACAACAACTTTCTGCAGAAATAAATTATGCTGATGGAAATGCTACAGCACTTACCAATGAAGGATTTTGCTATGTGCAGATTACCAACTATGAACTTGGAATGGAAAAGCTGTTTGAAGCACTTCCGATATTTGAGGAATCTAAAAATGAAAAAGGAATAGCACAAGTTCATTATAATCTCTGTTTGATTTATTTCCGGTTGAGCGATTTTAATAGTGGGCTCGATAACATTATAAAGGCACTTGCTTACTTTCAAAAAGTAAACGACAAAGCTGAAATAGCGCGCTGTTATTTCCAGATGGGGTTTTTATATAATTCGTTAAACGACAGCACAAGTGCAATTGAATATTTTAATCAAAGCATAGAATTGAGCCGCGAAAACAGTAACAAAGCTGTGGAAGGTGCCTCCATAATGGGGCTTGGGCAAGTGTATCTTAATGTGAAGGAGTACGATAAAAGCGGCGTATATCTTTTAGAAAGTATGGCGATACGTGAGCAGATAGAAGATTGGAGAGGATACGCAGCGGCTCTCAATGCCTATATGACGTTATGTTTTGAGACAGACAGATATAAGGAAGCGGAAGAAATTTCTATCAAAGGAATAAAATTAACAGAGGAACTCGGCGACAAGATGGGAGTTTCGCGTTTTATGCTCGACCTTGGTAAAATTTATTTCAAACAGAATAAAATAAAAGAAGCGGAACAAACTATTCTGAATGCTTTAGAAATAGCAGAAAAAATAAATTTACGAATGGCTATGGGACCTGCTCATTCATCTCTTTCCGAAATTTATGAATTGAAAGGTGATTTCGAAAATGCACTAAAGCATTATAAGATATTTCATAAAGTGAAAGAAGAAATGCTGAATACAACTGCTGCTATGAAAGCAAAGAGTATTCAGCTAATCAGCAAAATAGAAAACGCACAACAGGAAGCAGAAATAAACAGATTAAAAAACGTAGAACTGAAAAATGCTTACAATATTATTGCTAAAAAAAATAAAGACATTACGGATAGTTTAAATTATGCCAGAAGGATTCAGCAGGCAAAGCTTCCTAAAAGAGAGGAAATACTATCTACACTTCCGCAAAGTTTTGTTTTATTTAAACCAAAAGACATTGTAAGTGGAGATTTTTATTTCTTTCAGAACAGAATAGAGAATAATTCTCAACTTATATTCTTAGCTGCTGCCGATTGTACTGGTCATGGTGTACCAGGCGCATTTATGAGTATGATTGGCTCCGAAAGGCTTGATGATGCGGTTTTACAAACTTTAAATGTTTCTGAAATATTAAAACAACTTAACAAAGGAATTAAAGCTTCGCTCCGGCAGTCTGACAGTGAAGAATCTACTAAAGACGGAATGGACATTTCGCTGGTAAGTTTAAACCTTCAAGATATTATAAGCTTGAATTATGCAGGGGCAAACCGACCACTTTGGATAATTAGAAAAGGGATAGAAGAAGTTGAAGAAATAAAAGCTACAAAAAAAGCCATAGGCGGTTATACTGATGATACGCAAGATTTTGAATCACACGAAATAAAATTACAGAAAGGAGATATATTCTATCTTTTTACGGATGGATATGCTGACCAGTTTAGTGGTAGAGATGGTAAAAAACTTATGACTAAAAAGTTTAAGGAAATACTGTTGACTATTCAGGATAAAACTATGAAAGAACAGGAACTGTTTTTAAGTGATTTTATAGAGAACTGGAAATCAGGAGCAGAACAAGTGGATGATATATTAATAATAGGTGTTAGAGTGTAGTTACAAATGGTGAATTGTAAATTATAGATGATAAGAGCAATAATAACTGGTGTTACCGGTATGGTGGGCGAAGGTGTTTTACACGAATGTTTGCTAAGTGTGGAAGTAGAACATATATTAGTAATCAACAGAAAACCCTGTGGAGTTACACATCCTAAACTAAAAGAAATAATACATAAAGATTTTTATGACCTCTCCCCTATTCAAGACCAGCTGGTTAATTACAATGCCTGTTTTTATTGTTTAGGAATTACTTCGTTGAGAATGAGTGAGGAGGATTATACTAAAATAACGTATACACTTACCACATACATTGCTGAAATACTTGCCAAACAAAACCCCGACATGACATTCTGCTATGTGTCTGGCGCAGGAACGGATGGTACAGGAAAGAGGAAAAATATGTGGATGCGAGTAAAGGGCGCAACAGAAAACAAATTATTAAGTATGCCTTTCCGGCAGGCGTATATGTTTCGCCCCGGCTTTATGCGCCCTACCAAAGGATTAAAGAACACATTGAAATTATACAAAGTCATCAACTGGATGTTTCCTTTACTTAGATTTTTGTTTCCAAAATTTTTTTGTACATTAAAAGAAGTGGGCGTAGCAATGATAAATACTGTACATAAAGGGTATGATAAACAATTGCTGGAAGTAAAAGATATAGTTCCGCTGGCAAAAAAGTGAAACAAAAAAACACTTTCTTTGTGCTCTAATTAAAAACCAATTAACAATATGAATAGGATATTATTTATCACACTTTTAAGTACTGCGTTATTATCAGCTTGTAAAAACAATGGTGATTCTTCCGCTGATAAATCAAATGGAAAGGACACTACATTAAAGTATTTTGGAGATACTATAAGTATGGATGGTGCTATAAAAGCCGACCAGTTAACTGCTACGATGAAAGGAAAAGATTCGTTAAAAATAAAACTTGCAGGTAAGATAGAAGCGGTGTGTCAGAAAAAAGGATGCTGGATGAAAATGAATATTGGCAGCGATAAAGAGATGATGGTGAGATTTAAAGACTATGCTTTTTTTGTTCCAAAAGATATTTCAGGAAAAGAAGCTTTTATAGATGGAGTTGCTTTTTGTGATACTGTTTCCATTGCTGATAGAAAACATTATGCTGAAGATGCCGGCAAATCGAAAGAAGAAATTGAAAACATTACTGCACCGGAAGTTAATATTGGATTTGAAGCTCGTGGTGTCATCATCAAGAAATAAAATAGTTGTATTCTCGTTTATTTCGCTTGCAATAATATTGTTAGTCGAATGTAAATCAACAGGCAATAAAACAAATAGTATTGTAAAAGACAGTACAACTTGTTCCAAAACAAAATCATTAAACCCTAATGGCGATAGCGAGCTTGCATTGCTTATGCGTAGTATGTATGATTCGTTAGTAACAATGAATGAACAAGTGAAGCAAGGAAGAGTTCCAACTAATTTCCCTCGAGCATTTCTTAAAATTAATACTGCTACACCATCTGATTCAAGCACCAAACACGTTTCGTTTACTGCTTTTTCTGCGGATTATTTAAATAGCTTGAAGAAAATGTATGAATCGCCAAAAGAAGAATTAAAAACAAACTATAATTCATTGGTTCAGAAATGTGCGAATTGCCATCAAGCATCTTGTCCGGGACCATTAAAAAAGATTTATAAACTTAAACTTGACGTATAATTAATGTACGGGAAAAATAAATTTCGGAAACTTGTCCAATTAATCAAACCTAAATTGTCTTTACAACATATAAACCTTTAAACATTATAAACTATGAAAGAATTTTTATTATTGTTCCGAAGCGATAGTGCGGAACGCAGCGATTTATCGCCTGTAGAATTAGAAGCAATTATGAACCGTTGGGGAAAATGGATTTCAGGAATTGCAGAAAAAGAAATAATGGTTGGCGCACAACCATTGGAAAAAGAAGGAAAAGTTGTAAGAGGTCCTTCCAAAAAATTAACAGATGGTGCTTTTATGGAAGGTAAAGAAGTATTAGGCGGCTATGTATTATTAAAATCAAACAACATTGACGAAGCTGTTGCTATTGCTAATGGTTGCCCTGTGCTGGAACTTGAAAGCGGAACTGTAGAAGTTCGCGAAATAGGAAGTATGACGGCGAGATAAATATATTTTTGGTATCGTGTCCGAATTTATAAAACGAGATTGTCTTTAGTAAAACAATTAATAATTAAATCAGTAATAACAATTAAAAACAAAAACAAAATGTACGGAACAGTTAACATCTTAAATTGGTTTGAAATATCGGTAGCCGATACAGCCAGAGCAAAAAATTCTACGAAACTATCTTTTCTATTAAAATGGATACACAGGAAATGATGGGAATGAAAATGACAATG
>CAILDT010000524.1 GCA_903833025.1 uncultured Bacteroidota bacterium
TGGCGAGGGAAGAAAAAAAAAACGTGCGTAATACACACCGACTGCCGGAGGCGCACACAGTACTTAACATTTAGTGTTTCATTTCGCGAAGCGGGAAATATAATTGGTATTTTAAGAATTGTGATGAATAGAAAAGTGGTGATAAACTAAAAGGGTGTATCTTTGTAAAAAAAATAAAATAAACAAATGAGTGGGATAAAAATAAAACAATCGCTTTTGGAAATTGCCAACAGGGTAAAACCTACAACTACTATTGAAGAAGTGTATGAGCAACTTGCTTTACTTGCCGATATTGAGAATTCGGAAGAGCAGGAAAAACAGGGAAAGGTATTTACTCATAAAGAAGTGGTGAAAAAAGCGAAGAAATGGTTGAAGTAATCTGGACTAAATTAGCAACCAATCAACTCGAAAGAGCAGTAAAATATATTAAGGAGGAACAAGGAACATTTTATGCCAAACTTGTTTTAAATAAAATATTAGATTCGGTTGGTGGTTTAGAAACACATCCCAAAATGGGACAAGTTGAGATTCTTTTGAAACATAAAAAAAGTGAATACCGCTATTTAGTTGTTTGGAATTACAAAATAATTTATCGCATAGGTTCCAACAAAGTAGTTGTTTCGCGAGTATTTCACACTTCTCAAAATCCTACTAAAATATTTTAAACATTTCTCTATTTATCCAATTCACTTATTTTTTACCTTTGCACTCCTTTTAAAAAAAATAAACTATGATTACTACTGACAAATTTGTAAACCGCCACACCGGTCCGCGCGAAAATGATGTGAAAGCAATGCTCGAAAAAATAGGAGCAAAATCGTTGGACGAATTAATTGACCAAACAATTCCCGCAGCAATACGCTTGAAGAAGCCGCTAAACCTGCCAACCGGAATGACGGAGTATAACTATTTAAAACACCTGAAAGCGTTAGCAGCAAAAAATAAAGTGTTTAAAACCTACATCGGTTTAGGATATTACAACACTATTATTCCGCCAGTTATTCAACGCAACGTGTTGGAAAACCCGGGCTGGTACACAGCTTACACACCGTATCAGGCAGAAATTTCGCAAGGCAGATTAGAAGCTTTATTGAATTTTCAAACAATGGTAATGGATTTAACAGGGATGGAAATTGCAAACGCATCACTCCTCGATGAAGGCACAGCAGCGGCTGAAGCAATGGCAATGTTGTTCAATAACCGTAATCGCGAACAAGTAAAAAGCGGAGCTAATAAGTTTTTTGTTTCTGACGAATGTTATCCCCAAACCATTGATTTGCTTAAAACACGCAGCACACCGATGGGCATAGAATTGGTAATCGGCAATTTTAAAACCACTACTATTGATGCTTCTATTTATGGCGCATTGCTTCAATATCCGTCTGTTGATGGAATAGTTTACGACTATAAAGATTTTGTAACCAAAGCAAAAGCAAACGGAACTTCGGTAGCTGTGGCTGCTGATATTTTGAGCTTAGTTTTATTAACTCCTCCCGGCGAATGGGGCGCAGATGTGGTGGTTGGTAACACCCAACGTTTTGGTGTGCCAATGGGTTATGGCGGACCGCACGCTGCTTTTTTTGCGTGCCGCGAAGAATATAAACGTATAATTCCGGGAAGAATAATCGGTGTTTCGGTGGATGCGCAAGGCAATCCCGCATTGCGGATGGCTTTGCAAACACGCGAGCAACACATCCGCAGAGATAAAGCAACATCTAATATCTGCACCGCGCAGGCGTTATTAGCCATTATGGCAAGTATGTACGCTGTATATCACGGACAAGAAGGACTGAAAGGAATAGCCGAACAGGTACATTTATCAGCCGTTACATTGGCTACCGAATTAAAAAAGTTAGGTTATAAATTAGAAAGTGATAGTTACTTCGATACCATCAAAGTACTGTTGCCAAAGGAAGTTTCGGAAGGGATGATTCATAATTTGGCAATAAGTGCGCACATTAATTTCCGTTATGTAGATAATTGTTGTGTTACTATTTCTTTAGACCAAACTACCGATGCGCACGATTTGAATTGTATCGTCGAAATATTTGCACACTGTGCAAACAAGCCGGCAGCAAAGGTTACGGAAGAACAAATTTTTAATAGCAAATCAACTATCCAATATCGCACATCTAATATCCTTTCTCACCCCGTATTTAATACCTATCATTCGGAATCAGAAATGATGCGTTATATAAAGCGTTTGGAGAATAAAGATTTATCGTTAACACATTCAATGATTTCATTGGGTTCGTGCACAATGAAATTAAATGCAGCAGCAGAGTTGTTGCCAATCACTTGGGCTGAATTTGCACACATTCACCCGTTTGTTCCTTTTGAGCAAGCAGAAGGTTACTTAGAAATAATAGATGATTTAGATAAATCGTTAAGCGAAATAACAGGTTTTGCCAAGATGAGTATGCAGCCTAATTCAGGTGCTCAAGGCGAGTATGCAGGGTTGTTAGTTATTCAGGCATATCATCAATCAAGAGGAGATGCACATCGTAATATCGCTTTAATTCCTACATCGGCACACGGCACTAATCCAGCATCAGCAGCTATGTGCGGCTTAAAAATAGTGTTGGTTAAATGTGATGAAAGAGGTAATATTGATGTAAACGATATGCGCGAAAAAGCAACGTTACACAAAGATAATCTATCTTGTTTAATGGTTACTTACCCAAGTACACACGGTGTTTACGAAGAAAGTATTATTGAAATAACAAACATTATTCACCAAAACGGCGGGCAGGTATATATGGATGGTGCCAATATGAATGCGCAAGTAGGATTAACCAGTCCGGGTAATATAGGTGCTGATGTTTGCCATTTGAATTTACATAAAACATTTGCCATTCCTCACGGCGGTGGCGGACCAGGTATGGGACCAATTGGAGTGGCGAAGCAATTAGTACCGTTTTTACCATCACATTCAGTAGTGAAAACAGGTGGAGAAAAAGGAATACACGCCGTATCGGCAGCTCCATTTGGTAGTGCGTTAATACTTTTAATTTCCTACGGATATATTAAAATGTTAGGCGGAGATGGAGTTACAGAAGCAACCCGAATAGCAATTTTAAATGCTAACTATATTAAAGAATCATTAAACGGGCATTATCCTACCTTATATAGTGGTAAAAATGGACGTTGTGCACACGAAATGATTTTAGATTGTGTTGCTTTTAAACGTGAGGGCGGTGTAGAAGTTGGAGATATTGCCAAACGATTGATGGATTATGGTTATCACGCACCAACGGTTTCTTTCCCTGTCCACGATACCTTAATGATAGAGCCAACAGAAAGCGAATCGAAAGAGGAACTCGATAAGTTTTGTTCCGCAATGATTGCTATTAAAAAAGAAATAGATGAAATAATTAATGGCACAGCTGATAAGGATGATAATGTGATTAAAAATGCGCCACATACAGCAAAAGCAGTAATCACTGATGATTGGAAACATTCTTATTCACGCGAAAAAGCAGTTTATCCGTTGAAATGGGTAAAGGACACCAAGTTTTGGCCCAGTGTAGCCCGCGTGGATAATGCTTTTGGAGATAGAAACCTTATCTGTGCTTGTCCGCCAATTGAAAGTTATATGGATGTGGAATTGGTTTAATAAATGATACTTTATCTCTTAAATAAAGCGATTAAGCGAAAAAGAAAAAATAATTTCTTAATAATTTGTTTATGTGATAATAGTTTTACTAAATTTGCACTTCGATAAAAAATAAAACAAATAATTAATTAATAAACTAAAAACAAAAAACAAAAACAAATGAAAAAAATTTACACACTAATGGCTGGTTTGATTCTTGGTGGATCAATAATCGGTCAAAATGTTTTGCAGACGCCTGTTCAAGCAAGACACAAAGGAGTAATGGCACCCAACACAAAGCCAATTCCAAATTCACGTATCAATTCAAACGGTAACTCAAGAACCGCTGCTTTCGGAAAATGGGTTGAGCCAGTTGGTGATGTAATGCGTGCGAAACAAATTGACCTTAATGGATTGACGTCTGGTACTCCTAGTCAAGGTACTTTTGTTGATATCATTTACCAAGATTCAACAGTTACATTATCCGATGCAACTGGAACTTTCACTGTAGGTGATATGATGTTAGGTTCCGTTTTGGACCTTAAGTCAATGTATATTGACTCTGCAACGCTTACACCACTTGTAACTAATGCAGATCCTTATTATGTTGATTCAATTGCAATAGTAGGTTCGTATGTTAAAGTAACACCAACAACTGACACTTTATATACTTGGGTTGTATGGGGAGATTCTTCATTAACAGGTCCTAATCCTGCATTTGCAAAAGGATCTACAGGATTTTTCTGGGTTCCCCCAATCAGTTCTTGGAGAGCTGAAGTAATCGGGCCTGCAGTTACAGGTGCTGCCGCAGGACCAGGTAATTTAGTTAAGCCTACTGCTGCTGCTAATCATATGGTATTAGTTAAATATGTTTTAACAAATGCTGATTCTTCATCAGCAGGACACCTTAAAGTTATTTCTATTCCTTTGCCTAATTATCTTTCAATACCTGCAGGTAGTTTAGTTTCTTGCTTTTACACTTTTGTTCCAGGTTCTACAAATGCATTAGGAGCTTGTAGTTATAGCTTCACTGGCGGAGCACCTCAGACGGTAAATGGTTTTGCAGGAGAAGTTTGGGGACAAACATATCCAGCTGTTACTGCAGTTGCAAATTATCAAGATCAAGAAGTTGACCCTGATGGTTGGAATATGGGTGTAGATTATTATAAAAATCAAAGACACAAGAAATACAATAATGCACAATATGAAGGCATTGTAAAAGGTGACTTAGTAACTGGGCCAAGAGTATTTTATTTTGTTTCTAGCGCACCAACTGGTGTTAACGAACTTGCAAATAATAACTTTGCATTGCTTCAAAATCAACCAAACCCGTTTACAAACCAAACTACTGTTAACTACCAATTGAAAAAATCAGCTGCTAATGTTGCAGTTGAAATTTATGATGTACGTGGTGTAAAAGTTTATGAGAAAACAGAGAAAAACCTTAAGCCAGGAAATTATTCATTAGAAGTTTCTGATATTAATTTTGCTGCTGGTCTTTATTTCTGCACTCTTTCTGTAGATGGACAAAAAGTAACTAATAAAATGATTAAACAATAAGTTTAGTTGTTTTTCAAAACAAAAAAGTCCCGCAGAAATGCGGGACTTTTTTGTTTAATGTAGTTTGTTTTGTTTTGGCAATAAAACTAAAACTTTGTTTTCAAATCCTTCATAAATTTGGTGGCATAAACAAAATCACATACTTCTTGATTATCTGTTTTTAGAATTTCTTGTTTACTTCCTTCCCACCATTTATCGCCTTTATAGATAAACATAATATTATCTCCTATTTCAATAACCGAATTCATATCGTGGGTAATTACTATGGTTGTAATATTATATTCTTCGGTGAGTTCTTTAATAAGGTTATCTATTACAATAGATGTTTTTGGGTCTAAACCGGAATTAGGTTCGTCGCAGAAAAGGTATTTTGGTTGAACTGCGATTGCTCTTGCTATGGCTACTCGCTTTTTCATTCCTCCACTTAATTCAGAGGGATACAAGTTATTTGCATTCTCAAGGTTTACGCGTTGCAAACAGAAATTGGCTCTGTCTTTTTTTTCACTAACACTTAAATCGGTGAACATAGAAATAGGGAACACTACATTTTCTTCTACAGTTTTGGAATCGAATAGAGCACCTCCCTGAAATAACATTCCTATTTCTTTGCGTATTTCTTTTTTGCCATTAAAGTTTAGATTATAAAAGTTGCGTCCATCAAATAAAACTTCGCCACTATCGATAGTGTTTAAACCAACCATACATTTTAAAAGCGTTGTTTTGCCCGAACCACTTTCGCCAATAATCATATTTACTTTTCCTGCTTCGAAATCGAATGAAATGTTTTGTATAACACTTCTGCCTTGGAACGATTTTGATATGTTTTTTACTTGTATCAAGCTAAAAGGAGTTTAGTTAAAATTAAATCGAAGGCAAGAATAAGAACGCTACTATACACTACTCCTTTGGTGCTGGACCGCCCCACCTCTAACGCACCACCTTTGGTATAATACCCTTGATATGCGGGAACAGAAGCGATTATAAAAGCAAACACTCCTGATTTTATCAAGGCGTACACCACGTTAAACGGGCGGAAATCGTAAGTTATTCCGTATATAAATTGGTGCGAACTTGTTACTTCAGACATTACGCCTATTACATAACCACCTGCTATACCAAGAAACATTGAGAAGATAATAAGTATTGGATTAAACAAAACAGAGGCAACTATTTTCGGGAAAATTAAATATCCAGCAGAGTTTATTCCCATTATTTCAAGAGCATCTATTTGTTCGGTTACACGCATTGTGCCTATTTCGGAAGCAATACTGGACCCTACCTTACCTGCAAGTATTAAACTTACTATTGCTGGAGAGAATTCTAAAATCATTGAATCGCGCACGGCAACACCGATAGCATAAAAAGGAAGAAGAGGGCTTTCGAAGTTAAAGGCAGTTTGTATGGTTATTACTGCGCCCATAAAAATAGAGATGATGGCTACGATACCTAACGAACCAATGCCAAGAATATACATCTCTTCGAAAATACGATTGACATAAATGGAAAACTTTTCGGGTTTGGCAAACGCTCTTTTTATGAGGATAAAATAACGACCGAAGTGAAAAAAGATATTCATTTATTTGCCTTAAAACTTTGGTCAAAAATAAGAATAATTGACAAGCCAAAAATGTTTTTGTTTTTCTTATCTTTGTTGCTCAATAAAATTATGATGAAACTATTTTCTAAAAGTATAAAAACCTTTTTTCTTATTGCACTAATTACAATTGCTGTAACGGGGTGTAAAGGAAACAAAAAAAGCAGATGTGGCGATTGCCCTAAATGGAGCAAATAACACAACTGCTTCTTTAATTATTAAATCCTCTTTAAAAAATTCTGATTGTTAACTTTCCTTCGCTTTGCGTTTCATTTCGTAAGCCGAAACAAAAATGCTGAACTCATAAAGGAAATATAGCGGGAACGCTACCAGCAATTGCGAGGTTACATCAGGTGATGGGGTGATAACACCTGCAACTATTAATATAACTACAATGGCGTGTTTGCGGTATTTGCGCATAAACTGTGGCGACATTATTCCGAATTTAGTTAGGAAATAAACAATGATAGGTAGTTCGAATATTATTCCTGTGGCAAGTGTAAGTGTTGTTATGGTGTCGATGTAGGAATCCATTGTGAAATTATTTTCGACCATTGCTGATACTTTATAGTTACCCAAAAAGTTAACCATCAGCGGCACTATTATATAATACGAAAATAATACGCCAGCCAAAAATAAACCGGTGGCGGATATAATAAAACTGGTGGATGCTTTTTTCTCTCTGTCTTTTAGTGCAGGTTTTATGAACCGCCATACTTCCCAAAGTACGTAAGGTGCGCCTATTATTATACCTGCAATAAGTGCAATCCACATTTGAGAGGTAAACTGGTCGGCTAAACCGAGTGATTGAAGATGGAAGGTGTAGTTACCAAAACAGAGGTCGTTGCCGTCTTTAAAAAAGTTATGTGCTTGCAGCCAATGTCCTAAATGACAGAATGCACGATAGGTAATAAAATCATTTTTAAGAGGACCGAATATAATTTTATCGAATAATATTTCGGGAAAAAAGAAAGTTACAATGGCTATAATTATAACAACTAAAACCGAACGAAAGAGATGGCCACGCAACGCATCTATATGTCCCCAAAAGGACATTTCGCCTGCTGCGTTGGTTTTTTTAGTAGAAAATAGTCCGAATAGTGCCATTTTTGAGGGCGCAAAGGTAATAGAATTTACTTTGCTTTCTTTTTCTCACTCAAAGCCCACGCAAGATTGTTTTTTGCAAGTTGATTGTTAGGTTCGTATTCAATTGCTTGTTTAAACAAAGCAATTGCATCATCTACTTGATGTTTCATCATAAAAGCAGAGCCAATATTATTTAAGGCAGTAGTATTTTTTTTATCAATATCGGCAATTTTACTCCACGCTTCTATTGCTTTATCATAGTTTCCTGTTTTATAATAACTCATTCCGTTATCAATATAATAGGCAATTGTTTTTTTATCGGCAGGTAATTGTTCTTGTGTTTTAATTGAGGTTATGGTTTTATTTTTTTCATCCATTCCCCATTTCAAATTATTTTTTGCGAGTTGAAAAGTAGGGTCGATGCTTAATGCTTTGTTGCAGGCATCTATACCATCCTGATATTGTTGCAACTCAATATACGCAACTCCTAAATCGTTATATGCAATGGCGGAATTAGGATTCATTTGCAATGCCCTTTGTAACGGTTCGATACTTTTATTGGGCATTTGATTTTTAATATACGCCATCGAAACATTTATCAGGTTATCAAATGTTGGATTTTCGTTTACTGCTTTTTCAAGCGCAGGAATATCTGTTGTTGTTGGTTGATTGGTTTGCGATTGCCCTTGCGAACCTAAAGGTTCCGAAGTTTTTACAAATAAATAAACGAGTGGCGACAATAATAATAATATTAATATTCCCACTTTAATGATGCGATAACTGTTGTCTGAATTTGTTTCTGAATTATCGTTATTGGTTTCCATTAGTTTTATTTAATTATTTCTTTATAAAAATTTCTGCAAATATAAATCAAACGCTGTAATTATTAATCAATCCTTAACTCTTGTCGTGCCGTTAATTGTGTTCGGTATCGGATTAGGTGCTGTTATTCCTTCTTTAAAATAAATATACCAATGGCATTGCACACCATACACTGGCGATGCTTCATCAAATATTGTTTTCATTTGTTGTGCAGCATTTACAATCATTGGATTAGGAATTACTGAAGCATTTCCAAAATAATCGGCAGTGCCAAGTGCTTGAAAAAAATCATATTGTTTGCGATAGCTTACCAAATAGCCCAATACATAAGCATCTGGGTTATAGTATGCAACCACACCTTCGGCAGGTGTAATAATGCGTGGTGCTCGTGTGGCACTCTGTGGTTGTGTTTTCCAATGTTTATTAATTACTTCTGCACTTTTTTCTATAATATCCTGACTAACTATATAATCCGTTAAGCTGGTACGCGGGTAATCCCAAGGGTTTCGACAAGGATTAATTTCTGTTTTAGAAATATAATTTGTAAACCATAAGTTGGAAGCAAGCACTATTACAACTGTTGCGCTAAGTGATGCAGCAAAAAGTTTGGATATGCTGATACTCTCACTTTGTTTTACAAGAGCAGCAATCACAAAAGCGATAACAGAAATGTAAGGCACAAACATACGGTACGAAAACATCATATGCACCGTGGCAGTGCCTGTGCCATAAAGAAAGATGGCATACAATCCAAGATAAGCAAACCAATAATTTCGGAGATGGTTGTTTATTTTTCTTCTTAATTCTTTACTTGTAAAACTCCAAATAAGCAGAACAATTATAAGAAGTAACAAACCAGAAGCAACAAAAAAATCAAGAATGAAATTTATGTTTTGAATAAGAAACGCTCTGTTTTCAAAGTTGGGATGTTTTTCATAAAAAGAAGTAGGGAAAATATCGCCGTAATAATAATTGGAAAACAACAACCACACTGCTGGAATTATAGCTGCTATAAAGCCCCATTTAAAAGCTTTTTTCCAACCAAACTTTAAAAAGATAAATGGAAATAACCAACCCATAAAAAGCACAGCATCGTATCGGCAGATAAA
>CAILDT010000525.1 GCA_903833025.1 uncultured Bacteroidota bacterium
CTACTTCTACGTTGTACGATTTATTATCTTTAATGATGTGGAAGCTACCCTCTTTCACTTTTATAACATCCCAGTTAAAAGCTTTGCCATCAATGGTTCCGCTTTCGGGGTTGTTGAACTCGATGGTGTGTGATTGTTTGTTATTTACTTTTACTTTGTGCATATATATAATTATATCGGACTGTAAAAGTAGTGAATTGTTTGGTAAGGGTGCATAATAATCTAAATTCTTACTCCAAAAATTCAATAACAATAACACCAACCAACTTATCTTTAAAAACTATTCAAAAACATATTTCCCCTTTTTATCTACCGTTACTTTTGGCAGTTGATGATGAAGTTCGAAATAATCAAACCCTGTTTTAAGGTTTTTCCAGAAATCAATTAAAGATGCTTTTTCATAATTGGTTTGCAAATACTTCATCCCCTTATCATCAAGCCGAGTAGGGAAAATATGGATAGGGATAGTTTGCTGTCCGTTGTTTTTTGCCTCCACAGCCAACACATATACTTCCTTTATATATTCATCAGTAAGCGGTAAGCAGCCAATAGTAACACAATTACCGTGTATCATAATATCACCCCCAGGATTATTGAAGTCAAGTATTTTATCTGATTGATTGGGATAACTTACTCCTAAAGAAAGATAATAATTACTATACGGATTAAATACTGCAACCGTATAAAACCCTTCCGGCACTTGGTTGTCACCTTGCTTTCGTTTGGGTCCTAAATCACCTGACGAAGCACAAATGTTATAGGTTTTGAATAATTGAAATTGTTTTTTATCATTCGATTTTAACCACACCTCCACCATTTTATCTTTTTTGAAAACACGAAAAAACAACTGAAAATTGTTTTTATCAATTCCTTGTTTTGTTAACTCTTTCTGAAGTGTTTCCCACTTTTCAGTGTAAGCAGTTTTCACCCGTTCGCACTTTTGTTGAGTAGCTTTAAACGACTGGGCTGATGAATAAAAGCAATTAATAAAAACCAGAAATACCAAAACCTGTTTTAGCATATTGTTAATTTGTCAGTTGATAAAGAAGTTATACAAAGCTAATTATAATTGAAAAACAAATTACCTTTGACTAAATTAAATTACAGAAATGAAGAAAATAATATCCATTTTAAAAAATAAATATTTACTCACCTCTATCGCATTGGTAGTCTGGATAGGATTTTTCGATAAGAATGATATACCCACACAAATGGATTTCCGCAAACAAGTAAAAAGTTTGCAGGAAGAGCGAAACTATTATGCAAGTGAAATAAACAACATCTCTTCTGACCTGCGCGACCTGAGTACTAACCCGAAAACATTGGAAAAATTTGCCCGAGAAAAGTATTATATGAAGAGAGACAATGAAGAGATTTTTGTGCTGGTAGAGAAAAAGAAGTAAATGAGTTTTAGAATAACTAAAATAAAAAAAGGGAACGATTGCTTGTTCCCTTTTTTTATTGAAAGTAGATTTGAGACTAGGTTATTTAATGATTAGTTTTTTACTATAAACAGATTGTTGCGATGTAGCAGTAATTAAATAAATACCTGGAGATAGTTTCCCAGAAGGGTCGAGCGCGAAAACATTTTGCCCTACATCTTGCGTAATTAATACTTTAGAATATGTTTCTCTGCCGGCAACATCATACACTACTACTAACACCTCTTCCCCTTTATCAGCATTAATAGCCACATTAACATCTTCGCCAGCACCTGGGTTAGGGTAAAGATTAAAAGAGAATGCTGCTGATGGTGTAAAGTCAACTGTTTTTAAAGCGGAATAAGTATATACGCCATTATAATCTGTTTGTTTCAATCTATAATAAGATACACCCGAATATGGCACTTTGTCAATTGAAGTATAATCTTTTAGTGACGTACTATTTCCAGCACCATTAACTTTAGCAACAAAATCATATTTACTTCCATCCTGTGTTTTTTCGACAGTAAAAAAGTCGTTGTTGGTTTCGGTAGCAGTAGCCCAATCCAAACAAACATTGTTATTGCAAGGTGTTGCATTGAAACTTAAAAGTTCAATAGGTAAAGGCGTTTGGCTAACATTAACAGAACCCACAGTAAAGAAAACTCCACCAGTGGTTGACATTGTAACTGTGAAATTAGGGGCAACGTAAGCACCTGCAACTATGGTAGTTGTAGCTGTTCCAAAAGTATTAACGGTACTAACTAATAATCTTAAATCACTTCCGGTAAGCGGTGCAAACCCTGTCATATCAAAAGTTAAAGTAACAGAAGCGGCAACACCTCCACCTGTTTTTTGGAACTTCCAGAAACGCGGCATACGAGATTGTATAGTAGCAGGCACATCAACAACTTCTGTAGGTACATTAAGTCCCGAACCATTATGTCCGGCAGCTAAATAAGATTTATCAGCAGTAAATGCCGCTCCATTATTAATAGTAAGCATTGCATTACCAGTGAAACCATTTACATCCGCATCAGTACTCACTGATTTGCGCTGATCTAAAGAAGTATTATCGTCTCTTCCAACTACAGTAACATTAGTATGAAACCCAGCATTTGCGCCAGAAGCATCCCAATAAGTTGTAGTCCCATCTGAAGCAATATAGTTCCGTTCGTCGATACCAGCAGTGGTAGAATTATCTACTAACGTAACGCCATACTTGGAAGCTAAATAAGAACGAACTTGCTGCATTTGAGTATTGGTTAGAATAGTTTTGAAAGACATAATTTCGCTTATTGTTCCATCAAAATATTGAGAGTATGTACCTGCTGAATTTCTTCTTACACCAATAGTAACATAGTCAACATCGGCACTACCATTATGAGCAGGTTGGTCAGTTCCATTCAAATCTTTAACAGTAATACCATTACTCTTTCCATTAAAAGCAATGATGTTTTGTCTGGCAGAATTAGCAATAGTAACATCATTATTTGTTCCTGCTGCGGCAGTATTTCCAAATACAATTTCATTGTTTTTTGCTATAATCCTGCTATTGCCACTTCCCTGATGCCCAAAAACAAAGTTACCGGCAGTGCCTCCTGATGAAGCAGAAAAATAACTACCTCCTGCTCCTCCTGCTGATAAATCCATCAGGTTTAATCTTGCTAATGTATGTTCGATGTATTGATTAGCACCATTGAAAGTTAAATAAGGGTTGTAGTTCGCAATTAAAGCATTAGCTGTTGACGCCAAGCCCGTTTTATATACAGGAGTTGCACCGCATGGAGGCAAAGCCACCACAGAACTACTTCCATTACCACTAGAAATCCAAGCATACACATTTGCGTTGTCGGGAATACCAATACTATTTGCATTAAACCAAAGACTAAGATTAGCAGTCCCCACACCTCCAGGAGAAGCTACTCTTGTGATAGAAATATCATCAACTACTACTCCACAGGAATTAACATTGCCAGGGTTAGTAAATTTAAGAGTGTGAGATGCAGAAGCATTATTTGTAAAAACAAAACTTACAGGGGTTAGCGTGGTGGTAGCACTTCCTACTGATTGAGTAACATTTAAAACACCTACGGCATCCGTAAATTGAATAACCAAATTTGTAGGGTTTACGGATGCATTGCAGCCGGTATTTCTCCAACCATAACGGAAAGTTAATATGTATTGACTTCCGTTTGTGAAACCATTAACTACTTGAGTTGGATTAGAGGCATTATCCACCTCCATAACATAGTTCGAAGAGCAGCCGGTGGTTAAATAAGTATTCTCGAAAGTTCCGGCGGTAAAGGGAGCTTCGGAAGCACCTCCGCCCCAATTAACATTTGAATTTGCAACGTTACCATCTACAACTAAATTTTGAGATTTAAGTTGAGTGGTTACCCCAAATAAAATGACAAGGATTAATGAAAGTACGTTTTTTATCATTGTGTTCTACTATTGTATTGTTTATCATTAACTCGTTTGGGTACTTAGACGAAAATAAAAAAAAAGGTTGCATTTTGATAAAAGGACCTGTGGTATTAACCCGTATATTCTCCAAAAACACCTCTCATCACATCTGCGATTTCACCAAGAGTAGCATAGTTTTCGGCAGCTTCCAATATGGTTGGCATAAGGTTTACGCTTCCCAGAGCATTCGATTCAAGTGTTTTAAGTATCGCTTTTACTTTATCGTTATCGCGCTCGGCTTTTACTTTATTTATCTTATCTATTTGAAGTTGACGGATGGAATCATCAATGGAAAAAACATCCTGCAAAGGTTTTTCTTCAACAGTAAATTTATTTACTCCAACAATTATCTTTTCGCCTGATTGAATTTCATTTTGATATTTGTAAGCTGATGCTGCTATTTCATTTTGCATATAACCTTGCTCAATGGCGGCAACAGAACCACCCATAGCATCTATTTTATGGATGTATTCCCAAGCTGCTGCTTCTACTTCATTGGTCAATGTTTCTACAAAATAAGAACCTGCTAATGGGTCAACGGTATCCACTGCGCCACTTTCGTAAGCTATTATTTGTTGAGTGCGTAATGCTATTCGGGCAGCTTCTTCGGTTGGTAAAGCAATTGCTTCGTCGTAACCGTTAGTATGTAAACTTTGTGTGCCACCTAATACTGCTGATAATGCCTGAATGGTAACACGAGGGATGTTGTTATGCGGTTGTTGTGCAGTTAAAGTGGAGCCACCTGTTTGTGTATGAAAGCGAAGCATTTGTGCGCGAGGGTCGGTGGCACCTAAGTCTTTTGTAATGGTTGCCCACATACGACGCGCAGCACGAAACTTGGCTACTTCTTCAAATAAATTATTATGGGCATTGAAGAAAAAAGATAATCGTTTTGCAAATACATTAATATCTAAACCCTTTTCGATGGCTGCTTTTAAATATGCTTTGCCGTTTGCTAAGGTAAAAGCCAATTCCTGAACGGCAGTGGAACCTGCTTCGCGGATGTGGTAACCTGAAATAGAAATGGTATTCCATTTGGGGACTTCTTTGCTGCAATATTCAAAAATATCGGTGATGATGCGCATACTTGCTTTTGGCGGATAGATGTATGTGCCACGTGCAGCATATTCCTTTAGCAAATCATTTTGAATGGTTCCTGAAATCTTTTTTAAATCGGCTCCTTGCTTTTTTGCTAATGCGATGTACATTGCTAAAAGGATGGATGCGGTAGAATTGATTGTCATTGAGGTGGTGATGTTTTCCAACTTTATTCCATCAAATAAAATCTCGATGTCTTTTAATGAATCTATTGCTACGCCTGCTTTGCCTACTTCTCCATCTGCAAAATCGTGGTCGGAATCGTAACCGATTTGAGTTGGTAAATCGAAAGCGACTGATAAACCTGTGGTGCCATTGTTTAATAAATAATGGTACCGTTTGTTCGATTCTTCGGCGGTGGAAAACCCTGCGTATTGACGCATTGTCCAGAGTTTACTTCGGTACATTGTTTCTTGAACGCCTCGGGTAAAAGGAAATTGACCTGGTTGTTCGTCGGTAATATTAATTTTAGAGTAAACTCTTTTTATTTCAATTCCTGAATCTGTACAAAATTTTTCTTTACGTTCTTTCTCCTCCATTTTTATTGGCTATGATTTGTAAATTCGTATTTATTCGTAACTTAAAACTCTTTGTTTATTTCCCTTTTAATTGTTTCAACCGCAAGTTTTGTAGGTAATTCTGATAACTGCGATGTAACGGCTATTATTGCTTGTGCTAATTCCATTGCGCTGGCATCGGGGTTTACTTTTGATGCGGCTATGTTTATTATTTTTATTGTTTCTTCTTTTGCTTTTACTACGGCATCCCACGATTTATTGCTCATATATATTTGCTGCGATAAATTATGTTCGAACTCGCTGCGGATGGTTTTTAGTAGTTCGCCTTGAAAATTGGGTGCGCTGCCTGTTTTGGTTAATCGCATTACCATTGAGTTTGGGTTTATGCGTTCTAAAAATAATACTACGCGCTCATACGCTTGTAAACGGATGGGAGTGATTACGGATTGATTGGCAAGTTTTAAGTCGAGGGCTTTTTTGTCTTTTGCTTGTGCCAAAAAACTTTTCACTAAATAATAAGTAGTTAGGAAAACGATGGCTGCCGGTAAGATGAGTTTTAGTATTTCAAAAAGATTATCCATTTGTTGTATTGTTAATGTATTTGTTTTTTTGGGAGGGTAAATATCGCAAAAGTGAGGAGAATAACAATATATTCTACTAATCTTATTTATAATCTTGCTTTGTACAATTTTTGTAGTTTTGCGGCTCTTAAAAACTATTGTATGAGTAAATTATCGGATAGAATAAATAATTTGGCGGAGTCGCAGACACTTGCTATGACTAAAAAAAGTAGAGAGTTGCAGGCGCAAGGGAGGGATATTATTAATTTGAGTATTGGGGAGCCAGATTTTAATACGCCTGATTTTATTAAGGAG
>CAILDT010000526.1 GCA_903833025.1 uncultured Bacteroidota bacterium
GGCGATTCGCCGGCTGCCGCAATACCTTCGCGTGCAAAGGCTGCGACAAATTTGGTAATATCCAAATAACGTTTGGTAATATCGGTTTGGCTCGTTATAGTGCTCAGTAGACCAGCATAGGGCGATGCGACAGCTTCCAAACCGGCTTCGAGTGTATTAGCTAGCGCAATCTTTTTCGTTTCATATTTATACAGCTGCATCAGTCGCAATTGCCGCAACATTTCAATGCGCGAATCGGCGCTCGCTAATTCATCTTCGATTTTGCTGCCAATAATATCTTTACTTATATTTAAACTATTCTCAAATTCAGCGAGTAATAACTTCATATTATGTTTTTTCAATTCATTCGCACCGGTCGTCTGATCTTGGCAAGTGTCTTTTACTGTGATACATTTTTCATTTAAATTACATAACATATTCATATCGTCGGCAAACGTCTCCGGATCAATCGTGTCATCGAGCAGCCACGTATCGTTGTTTCGCACATAATACTGCAGTGTGGCGCTCGTTTCATCAGTTGATTCCAAAATGGCATATTCGCCCTCCGCCACCAGTCTTTTGCCATTAATAATTGCCTCTGCTTCGCGTTTGGCAGTCGTTTCATCTATGCCTTTACTTTTAGTTAATTTTCCAATATAATGCTGTAGCTGTTCATTTAAAGACATGTTTTTATCAGCTTTGAATTTTTCGCCGATATCATAAGCAGTCGTATCATATTTTTTGTCAAAATAAACGTCGGCTTTGCCATTATCTTCCGTCAATTCATCGAGCGCAATATAACGCTTGGCAATTACTTTTATTTTATTACAGATCGCTTGGTCACCAAAGCTTATAGCCGGTTCATTGGCTTTGCTTGCTGCTGCCGCTGCTAATGTTTTCTTGGTTTGTTTTCCCTTTGTTTTTCCCTTGCCTTCGGCCTGTGCCTGAGCTGCCTGAGCTGCCTGATCCGCTGCATTTAAATACATATTAATATCCGTCATATCGCGCGTACCATCAGCAATCATTAGATTTGTAGAAATAAGCGCAATGGCATTATTATAGAAGACTCCCAAATCCGCCTCTAAAATATGTTTGACAAAATCCGCATTCGTCATTTGCATAATCGTATCAGTAAACCCATAAACATCTAACACTTTTGTCCGCAAATTCGGATTTTCATCTAACAATTTTATTAGCGAAGGCAGTGCGACTAATTGTGTTCCTTTCATATTCCCGTATTCCCGCGCCTTACTAGCATATTTTTTCCGATATTCAATAATCTTCTCTTGAATATATTCATGCATTTCTTTGTATTGCATATATGTCAAATCTGCCTGATAAATCATAAAAGGTTCTAAATAAGTTAAGATATCATTAATTGACAGCTTACCAACTAGATAAGGTTTGATCAAATTAAATAAAAATTTGGTTTTAGGAATGACCGCTTCTAAAAACTTGTTATAAGTATCAGAGGCCTCTGCATTGCCAGTGCCATTGCCATTCGGTAAAAGTTCCGAGTCAACCGAGAATTGTTTCACATCTTTCAAGAATCTCTCTTCATCATGATTATAAGGCTTGGTTAAATCAGTGATGATCGTTTTTATAACGTGTGTATTCTCGCGTAACAATTGCCAATAATTCAAAAAATGCATATTTAGATTGGCTTTTTCCAATAAGTTTGTAGCCATTAAATTCACTCGCGAAAAACGGACGGTCGGTTCAGGTAAGGTCAAGAGTGATTTTACATCCATTGTTTCATTCGGCGTTATATTCTTCCGGTTTATTATCGGATTTTCACCGCGCATTTTGGTCATTTCTAGGCCAGTTGCGCCTGTTGTAAAGGTTTGTAAGGCGAACCGCTTTTGTGAGACCGGACGTTTTTTATCTCTCTTATTAGTACTATTTGGTTCAGAATAAGTATCGTGCCCTTCTACTGACGAGTTAAAATTCTCCAAGTTATCTACGATAGCCATGAGAGATGTATTGACTTTTTTAGATAAGAGTACATCATTGGTTTCATTGCCGGCAACAGCTCTAGCTGCCGATGTGGTAAAAGGCGTCAGAAAAGTATTCAATTCTTTCTGCAAGAACACATATTTATTGGCTTCATTACCTGTATCGTTTGTTTCATAGCGCTCTTGTACATTTTTTATTTCCTTTAATTCTTCATCAAAATCCAATTTTATATAATCATTTGTTTCTTCTGTTTCTTTTTCTTTATCTCCGTATAATTTCTTAATTGTTTTCACAACAGGTAAGAGCCAATAGAGTTGTTTGTCTAATTTTTCCAGCACTTCAACTAATGGTTTATAATTGGCGCCTTGGGCTTTCGGCATAAGCGCATAGCCTTTATCATCAAAAATAGAAAAAGTATCGCGCAATTGTTGAAAACGTTGGATCATCTTGTGGATATTATTCTTCACCGTATCTGTGCGCTGGGCATTCGGTACAGTAGAGAGCATATCATCTAATAAATCGTCTAATTGTTTATCAATATCATAGCGCTGTTCTTCTTCAGGTACATCTATTAATTGCGTAATGGCTTCTAAGTCTTCGTCACCAAACTTGATTTGATCTGCCGTAAAAATAATCGTCCGAATTTCTTCTTGCACTTTTTTGCGAGCAGGTGCTTCCTGTGTCACGTCCACGTGTTCTTCTTCGGGAATTTCAATTAATTGCTGCATTATCTCTCTACGTTTTTTTTCCATTTCCTCCAATGTCATTTCTTCACCTTCTGCTTTTGTTTCTGCTTCTGCTTTTGTTTCTGCTTCTTTCTCCATACTCGTCTCAATAGTTACTTCGGGTGCACGTCTTATTTGTATTTTCTCAATTGGTAAATCTTGAGGTAATCCTTTATAAGCAAAATCCAAGAAGATCACTTCCTTTTCAGGGAAAGTCGTTATTTCAATCTTATCTTCATCTAAATTAGTGATTTTTCCGGTAATGGTTATGGGCAAATCGCCGCCAAAAAATAGATCTATCCAAACCCCTATAATTAAATTATTCTGTCTGGCATATCCTTCTTCTTCGGCGCGACTCTTTATTCGAATACTATCTATCGATTCATTGTCTAAGCTACCATTCGTCAATGTTAGCAAGGTCTCGCTGCCATCGGCTTCTTCTAAACTTATTTTATCTGCATCAATATACCCAATATAATATGTTTTATTGTTAATATCTGTATCGGTTGGGGCAATGATTTCTATAATATCTCCTAATTGTAATTTAACTTTATTAGCCATTACCTTATATTTATAGTAGAAATTTTTATATAACAA
>CAILDT010000527.1 GCA_903833025.1 uncultured Bacteroidota bacterium
AACAAAAATGGCTCAAAATCCAAACAAAATGCCATTTCCAGTTTGGAATTTGAGCCATGGCTCAAAATCAGAACCATTTTGGAACCGGACACATACCCATGATTCGAGAACCGAACATGTTCAGATTTTGGATCCCCACTGTATATTTAAAACTCATTTACCAGCCCATTTTTCACAACCGACCATTTTGATTCGACTTTTAACAAATTGGATTGATCTCGGTTAGCGTGTGAGCTATCTTTAGCTTGGGTAGATAATAAGGATGTGCGAACATTACGCAAGGGTAAAATCATGCCTTTAAATACGTACTTATGCGAACAAATCATATTCGTATTTGTAGGAATTTAAAAATTTCCTTTGGGTACGTTTTTGCACGAACAGTCGTACATTCAATTGCTATGTAGGTATTTGTACGTGAACAATTACGAACAAATACTTTAACTACCCAATATTTACAACCATTACTTCTACTAAACCGTACCTATCCTTTAATTAACCCTTTTCTTACAATAATTATCCCAAAACAGTAAGTACCAACCAAAAACAATCATTCTGAGTACCAGACTCCCATTGTATTACCAAATAGTCCATGAACAATTATGAACAACAACTTTTCATAAAATTATTAAACTACCATTCAAATCCCTTCTTAACCCTTCCCCTTCTTCGAACAATACCGAACAGTAGGCCGTATTTTTACGAACAATAACGTTTTCATACCCCTAAATACGAATAAAACCAAATATAACCGAGATTTTACAAGATTTTATTTTAAAATAAAGAAAAAAAACATTTTTTAATGTTAAAAAAAATTAATTATCTTGGTAAATCTTAAGCACTGCGGCCAACTGCTCGCTGACGGCCCTTAGGCCCTCGCCCATTTGGGCTGCTGCCGCCTGTAGGCGGTCCTCCTTTCGGCCCTTGGTTTTGGCTGTTTTTGCCTGGTGTTGTGGGGTATCCTCTGCCCAAGTGGCCTTCTCCACGGGCACCAACGCCCATGCGGCCATCTCCGCCTCCTCGGCCCGCTTGGCTGCTGCGGCCTTTCGTTCCCTTTTCCTTTGCTGAAACAAAAAATGAGCCAATTTTAATATCATTTGAAAAAAAATAATTTACTGTTACCTTTACCTTTATTGACGGTTATATGCGTTCCAAAGCCTTTAATTACGTGCTTTTACCATTATAATAAGTACAAAACTGTCTATTTACGAATATAAACGTATTTATCCTTAGCTTTCTATGCAATTACTCTAGTCGTACATTTTTGCAACTTCCGTACTGGTAGTAAAAGGAAGTGTTAACTACACGGACCACATTTTCCGCCCAAATCCCTACATTTACGAATAGTTGAGTTATAATACGAATAAAAACGTTCATATACTTACTCTTTTCTCCCGCTTCCTGAAAGCCTGGCACCCTGCCTGCAAGATTTTGTGATGCTCAACGTCACCCATGCTTTTCCACTTCGCCACCGACCCCTTGCTCGCCCGCCAGGCTGCTCTGGCTAGGTCCTCCTCCAGGGCAGGCCACATGGCGTCCTCCGAATGGTGGCAATCAATAAAGAAACGCTTAAACACAATTACTTACAATGGATTTAAATGTCACTCCATTACCCAAAATCTTGTCAGCTAACTCTTGTCAAATGTACCTACTCATTAGTTTTACGAATTGCGATGTACTCAAACCTTAACGGGCTATTTTCTTTTCCTTATATTGAGTCATATTGAAGTAAAACAACTTCCCCAACTAAGATTAGGATTAAATACACTGTTATTGATAGTTACCTGCACATTCTCTGTTGAAGAGTCTGGCAATCCTGAGCTTTCAGGTTCAGGATGAGGCTTCTGTATTTCTCCTGTTCGCCGCTTTCAGGAGCCCTTGCCAGTCATCTCCAAAGATGAGTAGTACTAATG
>CAILDT010000528.1 GCA_903833025.1 uncultured Bacteroidota bacterium
AAGAATATCGCTTATTCCATCCCCATCAAAATCTCCTAAACTAATGATGTTCCAATTTTGATCGGAAATAACTCCTAAAAGCTTTGAGTCGATACTATTGCCAACTAGTTCCAAAGAGCTTAATAAGCCCGTAGAAGAATTACGAAATATAATATCTGACTTACTTTTACCATTTAAATTGCCGATTCCAACAATTTGGGTAATTGAGTCATCTATAGTTGTAATAGTTAAAACTTTTGAGGCGTTTCCATCAACCCATAGTGCGACAATACCAGAGGAAGAATTTTTCCATAGAATATCTGATTGGCCATCTCCAGTAAAATCACCTGTTCCAATAATTTTCCAATTAGGATCAACTGATGAGCCCAGTGGTTGGTAATTATTGCCCCAACCACTTTCCCACAAAGCTATTTGACCAGTTGAATTATTTCTCCAAAGTATTTGTGATTTTCCATCAAGAATAAAATTACCATTGCCGATAATTTGCCAATTAGAGTCAATAGAAACATCAAATGGTTTGGTGTTTAATCCGTTTCCATAATCCCAAAAATACATTTTCCCTGAAGATGTATTATTTATAATAACAGTTGACATTCCGTCGCCAAGATAATTTGTTCCTATAGCATTTGGCGTATCAATCCACCCCTTTACAACATATTTACCTCCATTTTTTATAGTTAGAATTAATGCATCAATATCCAAGCTTACTTTAGATGAGGTTAGGGATACAGCTACGTTGTCGGATACGACAATACTTAGAATTTTAGAAATATTCGATTGAAGTGAATCTATGATAGTTACTAGATTAGCGGCCGAATCATATAAAGATACAAAACTATTATTTGAATTATTAAGTGTTGTTGTTAAATTGTTGGCGGAGATACTTAATACAGCGGTTGATGCTCCATTACCCGCACCACTAAAATTCAGATATTTAACTGAGATATCAATAACTGTTGATCCTAAAGTTCCTGTTTGATCTGCTATCGAATATCCTATTAATTGCTTATTTATATCATCTTTATAGATTGGAGAAATTATAAAATTACTCGAAGATGAATTAAAAGCTGCTGTGGTATCACCTGTACCTCCATAAATAGTTGCATTTTGACCAGCAAAAATAATATCATTTCCACTACCAGCAGTAATTATTGCATTTGCGGTTTGATCAAATACGATAAGGTTGCTGTCGTTAGAACACGCTAGTTGAGTTGCTGATGTTTTTTGTATCTTGACAGATGTTAAACCTGAGTTGAAATAAAGAAACTGAACATTCGAATCTATTGTTGTAGTCTTATTTACACCTATATAATCTTTTAAGCTAAATCCAGAAAAAACATTATTTTTTCCATTATAAAGAGGCCATATTAAATAATTTGAATATTGACCAGCAAAAGAAATGGAGCATGCAATCCCCGTTCTAGTAAGAATAGAATAAGCATTAGTCGCTTGATCTGAAGTGAGTAAAAGTGGGTTATTGTCAGATACAACAAAAACAACACCCCAAAAAGAACCATCTCCTTTATATAAAGCAGATTGTATCGCGTCTAGGTTGGCAGAAAGATTTGAAGATGTATCTACAATATTATATTCAATTGCAAGATTAGGTATCCCAAAGTAAGCATTAGAAATTAAACTAACTTGAGTTGCTCTTATGTTGCTTATATTTAAAATTAAAAGCGATGGGCTGATAATTTTTGATATTAAGCTAATGACATTTAGGGCTTGTGTTGCCGAAATTGAAATTATTGCATAAGTACCCGTAGCGGTAACAGGAACAGGAACAGGAGCAGGAGCAGGAGCAGGAGCAGGAGGAGGAGCAGGAGCAGGAGGAGGAGGAGCAGGAGCAGGAGCAGGAGGAGGA
>CAILDT010000529.1 GCA_903833025.1 uncultured Bacteroidota bacterium
CAGGGGGCGAGGGGCTTGCGTAGCTGGCGGATGCAAACCCCCAGTTGGATAGTTTGTTTCAGAAGGCAGGGGGCGAGGGGGATGCAATCCCCCGTGCAATCCCCCGTGCAATCCCCCAATTATATTATTATTACAATGAATATTCGGTAAAATACAAAAACTCATTCAAGGTTGATTAGTTATAATAATAATATTTGTTTATGTAGTTATTTTTTCAATTTAAGAACGCGTTTAAGTTTAGTAACAGGTGCCTTTTTTGGCTCAGCGGCTACTTCGTTTGCTACTTCGTTTGCTACTTCGTTTGCTACTTCGTTTGCTTCTACTTTTTCAGTAACTTCCGGTATAGTGGATAATGCTGCAGCTGTCTTCGGTTTTCTCGTAACAATTTTTAATTTTTGTTTTGTGCCTGTTGTACCTGTACCTGTTGCACTTTTGCCTTCAGTCAGAGCTTTCGTCACGGCCTGTTTGACTGTTTTATCTTCCATTAATTCAATATTTACTTCTTCAGCTGTTTTATGCTGCAAATTCAATGATACTTTATCAGCATCGCTGACTTTTCGCACCTTCTTATAGATAAAATACCGATTCAAGAAAGAGATATTACGTTCACCGTCTGACATATTCGGCGCTTCACCGTAAGATGCACGCATTCGAGGATTTTTCTTAATATCGTCATTCATTTTATTGAATAAATCTGTAAAGAGTGCCGATCCGTTCGTAAAGGGCGAGCGTAATTTCTCTAGTTCCTCTTTGCCAACTAAGACAAACCCATAATTCTCTAAGACTCGTGTCAAATAAGAATAATTCACTAAATATTCGCGAAAAGTCTTATTAATCGTTTCTTGAAAGACATCAATCGCATAACCGACACAAGATTCGTCGTCATTAAATTCTGCGCGATCATAGCGTTTTATCACTTCCCAGATTTTTTTCCGATCGCCACTCGATTCGTCACCAGTCATAATGACTTTGCTATCATTTTCCGCCACATTTTTCAGCATATTAAAGATGCGTTCGCCGTCATAACTGGTGCCAATAAAATAGCCCCCTTCTTTCGTTACTTCAGAGACATTCTGCAAGAAATTCTGCAAGGTCTCTTGATTTTCAAACATGTAGTGAATCGCGAATTGTATTGAGCAAACATCAAAGCCTTCAGCCGCAACACCATATTGTTTATAGACCCCTTGGCCAAGTAGTTTCGCGTCTTTCGGCCCTTGACCAAACACAGCGCGCGTAATTTGTTTGTCTTTATCGACGAGAATACCGGTTGTCTTCTTAATATTCACGCTAGAATTACCATTGACGAATAAAGCCGCCGGCATTATCTTATAACGTTTCCGATAATTCAAGTAGCGCGCATAAGCCCCGTTTAAACGATTCTGAATATTATCCCGCGAAATATCGACCCCAAAGACGAACCGGAGCTTGGCATCAATCCATTTGGGAAAATCGCCGCCTTTGCCGACCGCCAAATCAATCAACGTGCTGCCGGGCTTGGCCACGCTATTGATCAAGAGACTTTTCACATATAAATTATGGAAATCTCGCAGAGCGCGTGTCTTACTGACTCCGGCGACTTTATTATAATAGACATCGTCATCGCCTAAATCTTCCGGAATACCGTCGCCCGTCATGATCATCGTTTGCGTAATCGGGTTATGAATCGAATGCCAGTTACTATTGGCAACATGAAAGGCATTTCCGAAATTCTTTTCGCCGGCCCGCAGTTGCGCCGTTTTATCATACCGTATACGGAGCGGCACCCAGCGCCACTGCTCTTCTTTCATCAAGTCATATTTAAATTCCACAATCATATTATCTTCGATGATTTCACCTTCTTCGGTATACATATTTTTCTCGGCATCGCCTCGCAGCGGCAAATTGCAAATACCGGCTTTATAGTCGCTCGGTTCAGTCGGGTAAAATTGCATCGGCACATATTTATCTTTATACTCGAGGCTTTCGGCTACAGGGATTTTATCGTCAATCGCATCTTGGTAAGGATTAACAAAACCGTGCTTACTTTCATCAAACCCGACTCGCAAAATAACGGTTTTATATTCATTAATTTGTGTGGCACTGCGGACATCGGTGCCGCTTTTAAAAAGACTGCCAATAAAATCGGTGCCGTTGGCGTTTTGTTTGACCGACACGAGGAAATCAATCGTATTAAATTTCGCCGGTTTCCATTTGAAGGAATAGTCCCATGTGCTCTTATAGGGTTTAATATATTCGCCGACCTTATCGGAACCAACACCTTTGCCAGCTGGCGTGAAAATTAACCCGTCGGTTTCGTATTCAAAGAGCCCGTCATGTTCTTTCATCAAAATAAAACCGCAGCCTTGAAAGATGCTTTGCGCCGCCGTACCCAAATAAAAGCGTTTCTTGGTAATTTTCAGGGGAATAGGCGCCGCAGCACTCACGACCGATATGGCATCAATCTTGCCGACAAGTGTTTCGAGTAAAGGGAGCCGATATTTATTGGCCTCTTCTTCGGCGGTCGTGGGGACGAAACCTTTTGCTCTCACATCTTCGCCAGCAATATAATAAATATCGAAAGCCGCGTACATATTGATGAATTTCTTTTTCTTATCGTATAAAACATGCTCACCATCGAGTAAAGTATTCCACGTGTCTTTATTTTTGGCTAATGTGCCAGTAAATTGCACGTCCATATTGGTATTGATGAGATAGATTTTGCCTTCAGGTGAAATGAAGAGGAGTTTACGATCGCCGTCCGCTTTGTCCGTCACGGTATAATTTTCGCGAATATTCGGCACCACCGAGTCCGCATTTAAAGGCTGGATATTTTTCATTTCTAAAGTATACGATGACGGGCCGACAAAATTTGCTGCACTGACGCGCATATTTTCATGATATTCTTTGCCCCAGATCAAAACCATATAGTATTGTAATACCATTTGTTGCTCTGGATAGCTGATCGGATAATTGGTTTCTTGTAAGCCCGACAAGACATATTTAATAATCGGTTTTAAAACATTTGTATGTAATGTTTCAGCTGTATTAAAAGGTGTACCTAGACCAACCAGCTGGTTAAGGCATTCAATCTCTACTTCGTATTTTTCAGGAGCATTAAAGACATCTGAATCGGTGATACTGTACTCTGGCACGTAAAAGCGGCCTTGTTTTTTCGAATCTTTGACGACACTGAGATCAATCACGACGGGAAATTTGGGATGCCGCATTTTAATGCGATTTAAATAACGGAAGGTTTTCTTCTGATCATTCCATTTATCAAGTATAGAGCGTACCATGGGCGCATTTTCACTCAATCGCAATTCCTTGCTAAGAGAGACCCGAAAGTTGAAATCATTCATATCTACGGATGAAGAGGAATTATCATTACTAGCAAACCGGTTTTTCTGGATAAATGAGACACCGGCATCAATCGAAATTAAGCTATTGGATTGACAATACTTGCGTACATTTTGCAGACCACTAATTTCCGTCCGAACGGTGGATAACCGCACGGTGCCGGTATTGGGATCCATATATTCATTTTGTATGCGCAATAAGGTCACATTGTTATCAATCGTAAATCCCATCGCTAAGAGTTTTTTAATAATATTGTCGTAATTGATACGAGTGATGGATTTAATACCCATGGTGCCGAATTTTACTTCTAATTCAAGTTCCTCGGTGGGCGAATCTTTGGTAATATTGTCCAAATAAGTTTTCAGCAGATGGTGCATTGATCGATCGGTTTGTTGTTTTAAAGTTATCGCGGCTTTGCTTTTAGGAGCAGAAAGAGCCGGATGGAGAGATGCAGAAGGATGCGGAACATTAGCATAAACATTCGTCTTTGGTGCTTCTTCATTTACTCTTTCTTTTACTGCAGGCTGCTCTGCTGGCTGCTGCTCTGCTGCTTGCTGCTTCTGCTCTGCTTGCTGCTCTGCTTGAACTTCTTCAGCCTTGGACCCCGTCGTAGCCTTGGACTCCGGAGCCTTAAACCCCGTAGCCTTAGTCTCCGGAGCATTTTTCTTCGTTTTATTTAATTTAATTGAAACAGTTTTTTTCGGAATGGATTCCTTCTCTGCCATGTTTGTATATAAATATTACTGATAATATTTATATCATCTTGATTCAATTTTGTATTATAATAAGCTAGATATTTTCATATATTTGATAAAATCTCCTCATATAGTTTTGTTTTCGTTTTAAGTTTGGTTTTCTCATTTAATTTGGTTTCTAGGTCAATTTGCAATTTTTGACAAATATCTTGCAAATCTTTAAGAGTATAAGCTGTCGGTGCTTTCAAAGGTTTCTGTATATTCTCAACATGCCAATAAGTTTCTCTTACATTCGATAAAAATTCATTATCTGCAGAATCATTCCAGCGAAGCGAATCTTCTTTCTTGTTATTCTGAATGATGATGCCCTTCTTTTTCTCCTCGGCATTGTCAGCATTGACAGCATTAATTTCGCAATATTTGCGGCCAAAAATATAAGTAATTGATACATTATGGACTAAACAAAGCGCGTATAACCCTTTGATAGAAATGGTGGGCTGATTCACCAAATTATCTTCTAGTTCTGTGCGTTTTAGTTTTAACTCTTTCAACTGCTCTTTTATACCTTTGAGCTTTTCTACGGTTTCTATTTTAATTTTCTTTTCCAGACTAAAGGCGTTTGAATGATTTATTTCATATTCCTCATAACCTTTGAGGAGGATAAAAAAACACCAGAATAATTTGTCTTTTTGAAAGGGTGTAAACGGTTTTGTTAATATATTTTGTGCAGGTGCATG
>CAILDT010000530.1 GCA_903833025.1 uncultured Bacteroidota bacterium
ATCCCATGTTTAAACACATATGTTACAACATCTATTTTTTATTTTTGTCAGTAAGTTAAGTATAAAAAAGCAGTTTTTTGTCAGTAAGTGTTATAACAATAAATGTTTAAACATCTAATAATTTTAGGTGTAAAAAATGCCGCTTGTTAGGGCGGCATTGGGGTTATCTGAATGATTTGTAAATTACGCTATTGCCCCATTTGTGGCGCAGCAGGGCGATTGAGTTGCTCCGGTCAACTATAACCCCGTTTTGAAACGCCTGCCAATATAGTATCGGTTTTCGCTCTTTGGGTTGCTTCATGGTCAGGATTGTCATACCGTCCTTCATTTCTTAGCCTGGTTAATTAACACCTGCTCCATAAATGATTTGAGGCTTCCAGCGTCTTGCTGGGCTGCCTGAATTTTAAGGGCCTTGATAACTTCCTTATCGAGGTCTATTTGTTTTCTTTGTTTTGTCATGGTTAGTTAATTAAACCGGGTTAATAATTGGGTTAATTCGTTTACAATGTCACTTGCTCTATTATACACCTCCTCTGCCTGTGGAGAGGCTTGTAACATTTGGGCGGATTGGTAAGCCTTTCTGGCATCAAAAAGCCTTGTCCTTAGGGCGTTTTTGATACACTCTTTTTCTTTGTCTGTGAATGTCATTACCTTAACGATTTAAAAAGTGAAACAATAAATGTGTAAGCGATCATGGCGGTAGCTGCTACGGCGATGATGGAGAGGGTGGTTTGCATGGAAAAAGTGTGACGGTAAGTTTACCAACTGGAAGAATAATAAAAATCGCCGTCACAATCTTCGACAAGCAGGGATATTAAAATCTGCTTAGTGTTGGTTATTTGCTCAAAATAATATTCGTCATAGTCTGTATCGCCAAAGAAAAACCCTGATTGAGTTGGTAGTAATTCAGGTGCAAGCGAATTGTCATTTTCAATCTTGCCCAATAACTTTATTAATTCCTCTAATTTTTCAGTCTCAATATAATAATCGGCACAGTTATCTAAGTCTCCCTGAACGTTACCAACAAACCATGCATGTAAAGCATTGAATTTGCGCCAGCTTTTAACCGTTTCGGTAATGTAGGTTATGCGTTCAGCTTTGATGCTTGTGGGCATACCGCCTTTAGTAATATTGATTTGATACCTGTCTTTTTTATTGGTGTGTTCCCAATTTTGCACATAGGTTTTTTTGTACAAATACATATCTAATCCCATAATATTAATGTTTTACGTGTAATAATTTAATACCGTCCTTAACGGCGTTGATTAATGTTGTTTTGGAGAGGGGTCTAGGAATGGTTAGTTTACTTGACATCTCGTTAATTCAGTCCCGCCGTCTAATCGGATGATAATTGTTGCGTCTTTAAAATCGTGGCTGTCGGTTAAATACCGTGCGCCGCCGTCGGTAACGTGCAACATTAATTTTACTTCATAATTTACGGGTGCTTTTTGTTCTGTTTTCATGATCTTAATGAAGTTTGGTTAGCCTTCACCGCCAAAGCCCGAAGCGGTGAGGCTGTCGGGCTGGGGATGTGAAGTGTAAGTGCTATTGAATTTCTTGCAGTTGCTCTATTTCGGCTGATGTAAACAACCGATTAATG
>CAILDT010000531.1 GCA_903833025.1 uncultured Bacteroidota bacterium
ACAATGTATGATTATGGAACGTCCATCTTTCGTATACCATTAATGTAGCTAAAACTAATCCTAATTGTAACCAATACATACCATCCTTAGCTATCAAATATAAATAAGTAATAGAATAAAACACATTTTGACTATGTCCTGAAGGCATACCATACACCTTATTTACTCTGCTAAAATGCTCAGAATATAAAAATTTTTTTGGTTCATCCGGTCGCGGTTGCTTTATGAAAGATTTGAATAAAGTATTTGAATAACCACTTAAAAAAAAGAAGAAAATAAATATAGATATGTCTAATAAGTTCTTATTCAGCGCATATATTACAGTAAGTGCGATTATTATTTCACTAAAATAACCAACACCAAATATAAAATCTCTCGCTTTTCTAGCCTCTTTATTTATTAAATCGCTCATTTATAATATTGGATTATTAAAATTGAAAATTGACTTAAAAATAATTATTCTTGTATATAAGAACATATGTCATCATCCGTCGATTTCACGGTTACATCTAAGGATGATCTAGGTTTTACGGCACCTCTGGTCAGCGTGCGAAGCACGCAACTTGCACCCTCCGGGTGCGGAGTAGTTCCAGAAACGGAGCTCGCGAGAGCGGAGTTTCTGGAACATACGGTGGAGAACGAAGTTCGGAGCCGTATGCCTGTAAAACCTTCACTTGAAAATTCTATTAAAATAACGGAAGAACATATCTCCGTTCCTAAAAAAACCCGAATAAAAAAAGAGAAAAAGGAGGTGCCTACGTGTTCAATTTGCGTCGAACCCTATAACAGATCATCCCGTTTTAAAATAATATGTGAATACTGTCCTCAGGAAGCTTGCACAGAATGTTGTAAACGTTACGTATTACAAGAAAATGAACCAAAATGTATGAGCGGTGACTGTAATCGCCAATGGACACACGAATTTATTTCCAAAATATTTTCCAAAAAATTCGTTGCTACTGAATTAAAATTCCATTATGAAAAAGTACTTTTCGATAAACAGCGCGCCCTTTTACCAGCTACACAACCATTAGTAGAAAATATATTAAAACGTGAAGACTATGCCCGCCAAATTAATGCTGCCGCAGAAGTTGTCACCAAAGCTCGATTAGAAATGAACAAAATTCAATCTGAATATTATCGTTTTACACATACAGATCCTAATACCCAGGAACGTGCAGCATTTATTAGGGCTTGTCCTAGTCCCGATTGTCACGGATTTTTAAGTAGCCAATGGAAATGCGGACTTTGTAATATTTGGACTTGCCCTACTTGTCACGAAATCAAAGGATCTGAACGTGATGGTGAGCACACTTGTAATCCAGATAATATTGCCACCGCGAATTTATTGAATTCAGACACCAAGCCTTGTCCTAAGTGCGGAGAAGGTATATTTAAAATTAACGGTTGCGATCAGATGTATTGCGTCAGTTGTCACACTGCTTTCAGTTGGCGCACCGGTAGAATAGAAACTAATGCGATTCATAACCCACATTATTTCGAATGGATGCGTCTTAATGGGACCTTAGAACGGAACCCGAATGATGTTATTTGTGGACGTGAATTAAACCATAATACTACTGTTTTAATAAGAAATTTAATGGTTACTAAGGAAACAATATACCCAGAAAATGCTGCGAAAATTAAACAATATCATAATAATATTAGTGAAGTTTGTCGTAAAGTTATTCATTTTCGTTATGTTTCTATTCCAAATTATCAATACAATAGTGATAGGGTAACACAGGAATTACGCATCAGATATATGCGCAATTATATTGATGAAGACCAATTCAAAGTTCTCCTGCAAAAGGATTATAAGAAAAGTAACAAATACCGCGAAATATTAGAAGTTATTCAATTATTATCTGTTACGATTATTGACATTGTTTTTCGGTTTATAGAAGAAATCAAAGACCCTTTGTGGGTATATAATTTAGAAAGAATAAAGGAAATCGATGCAATTGTCAAATATGCCAACGAATGTTTTCTGAAAATTAGTTGCACCTATAACTCAATCCCTTTAACATTTAAAAGTCTCTAGTTCAGGGGAACCAATGGTTCCCCCTGAGACCCCCTCCTTTCATAAATAATAGTCTCACCGACGGAGGATGTCAATCCGAAGCCGTATGGATATAATTTAATCCCGAATAAGGGTTAACCAATAGAATAGAGATTAAACAATAATTTAATTGCGTATTTAAAAATATGTAATTAAAACACT
>CAILDT010000532.1 GCA_903833025.1 uncultured Bacteroidota bacterium
AACCAAACTTTTGTTTCAAAACAATTGGAATTTGGTAAGTCTTATACGGTAAAAGAACTTTTAAAATATATGATAGCGTACTCCGACAATAATGCTACTTACCTGTTGAACAAAAATGTGGATTTAAAAATGTTTCTAAAACTATTTACGGACTTAGGTATTCCTTCTCCCGACTTGAAGAAAAAAGATTTAAAAATGAATGTGAAAGATTATTCTATGTTTTTAAAAGTGATATATAATTCAAGCTATTTAAGTATTGACCATTCGGAATTTGCTGCTGAATTACTTTCGCAATGCGATTTTAAAGAAGGGATGGTGAAAGGGCTTCCGCAAGGAATAGCATTAGCACATAAATTTGGCGAAATGGGAGACGCTACTACCAGACAACTACACGAATCGGGAATAATTTATTTGAACAAACACCCTTATCTTTTAACCATTTTAACAAAGGGTTATGATGTAACAAAACTACCTAGTGTGTTAACTGGAATAACAAAAATTACGTATGATGAGTTAAGTAAAAACTCAAACATACCGCAACTTACCACCAAATAAATTTAGAACAGTTTACCTTTCGGTTTAAAACTTAGGACTTGAAACTAACTTTTCCCTATCTTCGTTGCCTGTTTTAAAATGATACCTGATGATGAACCGCCCAATACGTGTATTAGTAGCTAAAGTAGGACTTGATGGACACGATAGAGGAGCAAAAGTGATTGCTACCTTTTTGCGTGACGCTGGTATGGAAGTAATATATACCGGCTTACGGCAAACTCCTGAAATGGTAGTGAATAGTGCCTTGCAGGAAGATGTGGATGTAATAGGCATCAGCATTTTATCAGGCGCACATAACACTGTTTTTCCGAAAGTAATAGCATTGATGAAAGAAAAAAAACTGGATGATGTGCTACTTACTGGAGGTGGAATTATACCAGAAAAGGATATGAAAAAACTTCAAGAACTTGGTGTTGGTCGGCTATTTCCGCCTGGGACAAATACGGATGACATTGTTACGTATATAAAAGAGTATGTAGAAAAATATAGGAATTATTAAAATGAGCAGCAATTAAAATGACTTACGAAAACATATTAGCAACAACAGAAAACGGAGTATTGACAATAACTATCAATCGCCCAGATAAATTAAATGCGTTAAACAAAAAAACTATTGGTGAGCTGAACACTGCATTATCATTAGCGGTAACAGATGATTCAGTAAAAGCAATACTACTAACTGGGGCAGGACAAAAAGCATTTGTAGCAGGCGCAGATATATCAGAGTTTGCAAACTATAGTGTTGAACAAGGCAAAGCACTATCTGCTGATGGGCATATACAATTGTTTGATTTATTACAAAACCTTACAAAACCAGTTATAGCGGCAATCAATGGCTTTGCACTTGGAGGAGGGTTGGAATTAGCAATGGCTTGCCATATCCGAGTTGCTTCGGACAATGCTAAAATGGGTTTGCCAGAAGTGTCGCTTGGTGTAATACCTGGCTATGGCGGCACACAGCGACTTACACAATTAGTAGGGAAAGGAAAAGCATTGGAAATGATAATGACTGCCGATATGATAACTGCTGATGATGCTTTAAATTGGGGCTTGATAAATCACATTACCACACAAGAAAATCTGTTGGTGAAGTGTAATGAGATAGCAAACAAAATAATTTCTCGTTCGCCATCTGCCATTGCAAGTGCTATTCGGTCGGTTAATGCAAACTTTAAAGATGGGGTAAATGGTTTTGAAGTGGAGATAGAAGAGTTCGGAAAATGTTTTGCGACAGAAGATTTTAAAGAAGGCACAACCGCTTTTTTAGAAAAAAGAAAACCTGCTTTTACAGGGAAATGATATTGATGTGCAGATAACCTGATGTGTGGATGTACCGATAACAAAGCGTAATAGGTAAATTAGCATATCGGTAAATTAGAAAATCAAACTTTGAATCCTTTAAAAAAACTTGCATCACAAACTGCCATCTATGGTTTGCCAACTATATTGGTGC
>CAILDT010000533.1 GCA_903833025.1 uncultured Bacteroidota bacterium
TAAGCACTAAGCACTAAGCATTTATTGTATATTATCGCATATACTCGCGCACAAGCGGAAGCCTTTCGGGTTCAGGGATAATAATCCCCTTCATCATCTTGTTAATATCGTATATTGCCGCATATACTCTCGGGCTCAATGGGTTATAAGAGCGAAGCCTAAAGGGGTCAAGGCTTGCGGAGCGGGCGGGATTAATCCCCTTCTTCATTATCCCCTTCGTCATAAGAGATTTCACAATTACGCCAACCATTTTTACCGCACTCGCCGAACTTCAAATTCATATAATCAATAATTTCTTTGCCTTTAGGAATCGTCTTACTACCAGGATTACATGCCAAAAACCAGAGCTTAAATGTTTCCAAGAGTTCTGTCTTCTTAATACCTTTACTGCCTTCTTTGCGAGTAATTTTATCACGCACAAAACCGGCCAAGTAGTCACCGTCTTCACGCTTTTGCTTACTGGCTCGCAAGACAGTGGCACAATCTTTTACAATACCTTCTGTCTTATAAGCCCGTTGTACCAACATAGACATTAATACAGGCGCCCAACCATCTAACTTATCCTTTAGACTTTCATCTTTGGGAAATTGGTAAGGGTATTCTTCTTTGTTAAATTCACCTTCATAGTCGTAAAACTTTGTAAGGAAATCTACATAACGCATACGACGCCAAGTACCGTCATCATTCGTAGTGATTTCTAAATCATTGTTCGTCATTAAAATCATCTTGAATTGCGGCTTGAAAGTTTTACTCTCTTGAAATAATTGTCTGGCTTGAATTTCGTCGCCACCGGTATAAAGCTTCATCGTGCCTTCAACTAATTTATCACCCTTGTTCGGTTCGCCCATAACTAAAAAGCGAACACCTGGTGTCTGAGCAACTTCTGATGAAGATGACCCAATTGAGGCGGGACGGGTAGTCAAAAGGGCTACGCTAATAGATTTGGCATATGTTCCTAAACAACGCGTCATCAAATCAGTTAAGATGGACTTACCATTTGCACCGGTACCTTTATACACATTAAATGTCTGATTTTTATTCTCACCGATTAAACAAGCGGCTAAATGATCCCACATATATTCCTCTAAATCTTTTATTGGGAATACCTGTGACATAAACCGTTCTATTTCGCGCATAATAGGTGCATAACTTTTGACAATAGTTTCGTAAGGAATATAATTAATATTCGTGCATTTCGAAAGACAATCTTCAGGCCGACCCTGGCGAAATATTTTCTGTTTTAAATCGACCACCCCGTTATTAAAGCATAAGAGATATATATCTTTATCTAGCAAACCTAGGAAATCTTTATCATAAAAGACCAAACTGGATTCAGTCATAATGTTTTGCTTGGGTTGAGTTTTCTTTAGATTATTAGCAATATTGCCGATAACTTTAACGCTTTCCATGAGTTTTACTCGAGTCTCATCGGCTGGGTCCATACATTCCACCCGTTGATTGGTTTCTTGCTGCAAATCTACATAAATTTTATGCATATCTTTAGAAATAGCCAACCGTAAAGTATTGGCGGAATCTATCTGATGCCAGCGATGTTTAATATATTCATACCATTCCTTGTTTTTAATACTGGTGCAAACAAATCGGTCTTTTTTCATACTATATAAAACTGTCGCTAAATCAAATTCTGTTCCGCCTCGGAGTGATTGCGTCACATAAAATTTGGTGGTATCTTTCCAGACGGCATCATATTTTTCACGATTTTCACTTTTAGCCCAATACATAATTGATTTATAGGTCAAGGGGTTTTGATTATTAATATTAAACTTTTCCCAGAGGGAAAATAATTCTGGTACACAACCCCAGTCAAATTTACCGTTCGCCGCTTTTAAAGTATCTCTACAAGGTGTTTGACAACTAAACTTCAGCCAAGTTAAGAAGAGCTTATAAGATTCATTACGTAAAGCCATTCCGACTTTAATCCACTTGTTATAACTTCCTGGACCATAGTAAGAGACCGGCAAAATCATTGTATACTCATGCACTTCTTTCAGAGTA